>JARDZQ010000188.1 GCA_029240775.1 Rubrobacteraceae bacterium
GGCACGATGACGTCGTAGCCGGTACCCCCGGCCTGGAGCTTGGCCAGAAGTTCCTCGTTGGAGGTGAAGTAGTCCTGCGTCACCTGTATGCCGGTCTTTTTCTCGAAGTTGGGGATAGTGCTCTTGGCGACGTAGTCCGTCCAGTTATAGAAGCTGAGCTCCTTCTCTTCCGGACCTCCACCGCCCCCTCCGCTCTGCGCCGTCGTGTTGGGCTGGCAGGCCAGGATGGAGAGCGTCGAGCCGGCCACGCTGGCGGCGCCCATCGCCTTGAGGAACCTGCCCCGCGTTATCTTCCTTACCACAGCTACTCTCCTAGCACCCGGCAGTTCCGGGCTTCCCAGGTTACCGAGACCTCATCTCCCTCGCGCGGCCCCGTCCCCTCGTGAACGTTCTGCTGGTAGAGCACGAGCGTCCCCCCGCCTTCGAGCTCCCCTATGTACTGGGTGCTGACCCCCAGGTAGACGACCTGTTTTATCCGCACGGGAACTACGTTGTCTCCTTCACCGCCGAACCTGACCTTCTCGGGCCTGACCGCCGCGTGGGCCTCCGAGCCGGCCTCTGCGGTCTCCCCTTCGGGCGCCACCGCATCGATACTCGAGCCCGCGCGGGTGCGCAGCGTCACCCTGTCCGCGCTCGCCGACTCGACCGTCCCGGAGAAGACGTTGGTCTGGCCGATGAAGTTGGCGACGAAGCGGTTTTTGGGGAGCTCGTAGAGGGTGGCTGGGTCGGCGACCTGCTGGACTTTGCCCTCGTTCATCACCGCGATCCGGTCGCTCATCGTGAGCGCCTCCTCCTGGTCGTGGGTGACGTAGACGAAGGTGATGCCAACCTCGTGCTGCAAGCTCTTTAGCTCGAGCTGCATCTCCTTGCGCAGTTTGAGGTCCAGCGCCCCCAATGGCTCGTCCAGCAGCAGGACCTTGGGGCGGTTGACGAGCGCGCGGGCGAGCGCGACCCTCTGTTGCTGGCCGCCGGAGAGCATGCCGGGCCTACGCTTCTCGAAGCCCTCGAGCTGCACCATCGCGCAAGCTTCCGTGACCCTCTGTCTGAGCTCCTCTCCCTTGACCCCGCTCCTCCTTAAACCGAAGGCGACGTTGTCGAAGACGTTGAGGTGGGGGAAGATGGCGTAGGACTGGAAGACGGTGTTGACGGGACGTCTGTACGGCGGAACCCCGTGCACCGGCTCCCCGGCGATGGAGATCTCGCCTTGAGTGAGCTCCTCGAAGCCGGCGATCATGCGCAAAGTGGTGGTCTTGCCGCACCCTGAAGGCCCCAGCAGCGAGAAGAATTCGCCGTCCTGGATGTCGAGCGTGAGGTCGTCGACCGCCACGAACTCCCCGAAGCTCTTGGTCACGTTGGAGAGCCGCACGGCTACGGGACGTTCTCTCCCGGGCGCCCCCTCCTGCGGTCGCTCCCTGATCTTCTTCTCTTCCAACCCCTTACCCTCCTGTCTTGGTATTCTACCTCTTGGGGCTCGCTCCTTCAGTGCTTGCCGAGCCGCTCGGCGAGGGTCTTGCCGGTCGGTGGCTCTCCGGTGCTCTCCGCGCGGTCGTCCACCCTCATCAGGCCGCGCTGGACGTACCTGGCACCCAACCAGCGCAGCGGCTCGGGCTCCCAGGGACGTGACTCGTGGTTGACGGTAGGCAAACCGGCTATAGCACTCTGGCGACCGAGGATGAGGTTCGCCAGGGTCCGGCCGGAGAGGTTGGAGGTAGCGACCCCCTGTCCGGTGTAGCCGCGCGCGGTCGCGACCCCACTCGCCGGGTCGTAGGACATCGTCGGCATCCAGTCGCGGGGCACGCCTAAAGGCCCCCCCCACGCGTGGGTGAACCGCGCGCCTTCGAGGGCGGGGAACCACTCCCTCGCCATCTGGCGCAGCATCTCGTGGGTTGGCTCGTGCCGGTCGTACTCGTCCCGTATGCGCGAGCCGTAGTGGTAGGGCGCGCCGCGGCCTCCGAAGAGTATGCGCCCGTCGGCGGTCCGCGAGAGGTAGTCCACAGTATAGCGGTTCGACCCCACGCACTCGCGGCCCTCCCAGCCGATCTGTGCCCACCGCGCCTCCGAGAGTGGCTCGGTGAGGACGATGAGGGAGTAGATGGGCATTACCTTGCGGCGCAGCTTGCGAAGCCGCGCCAGGTAAGCCTCCCCGGCGAGCACGACGGTCCGCGCGCGCACCTCGCCGGTCGGCGTAACCAGCCGCGGGCCGGGACCGCCCTCGTAGTCGGTGACGGGGGTCCGCTCGAAGATCTCGCCCCCGAGACGTTCGACGGCCAGGGCGAGCCCGCGCGCGAGCCGCGCGGGGTGGATCGTCGCGCAGTGCGGGTTGTAGAGGGCGCCTCTGGCGCCCGTGATCCGGACGCGCCTCGCGGTCTCCTCCGCGTCGAGCAACCGGAGACCGTCCTCCAGGCCCAGGGTACGCAGGGACTCGTAGGCATCCTCTATACCCGGTAACTGGCTTGCCCCGCGGGCGACGCGGAGCTGTCCGCCGCGGAAGTACTGGGCGTCGATACCCTCCGCCGCAGCGACCCGGCCCACCTCCTCGACCGCGTTCCTCATCTCGAGCAGGAGCTCACGCGCGGCCTCCTCGCCGAAGCGCCGCGCGAGCTCCCCGGGGCTCACGGGGAAGGCCGAGCTGCACCAGGCGCCGTTGCGCCCCGAAGCCCCGAAGCCGGAGATCTCCGCCTCCAGCAACACCACGCGTAATGAAGGCTCCTGCTTGAGCAGGTAGTAAGCCGTCCACAGGCCCGTGAAGCCCGCCCCCAGGATGGCCACGTCAGCCTCGGCCGGACCTCGCAATGGCGGCCTCGGGACGAGCTCCTCGCCAGCCGTCTCCAGCCAGAAGCTGTAAGAACGGTAGTCCTTACCCTCAGAGTGGGTGCTCTTCTGTGCTCCAGCGGTGCTGGTCAACCTCTTTCTCCAGCCTTATCGATCGTGGGCGGCAGGGTTCCCCATCGTCCTAGCTCCGGTAGCCGAGCTCGCGCTCGAGCTCGGTGAGGGCCTCGTCGGTGATCTCCACGATCCGGCCCAACACCTCTTTGTCGGCCACGAGCGCCGGGGAGTACTGGATGACGGGCTCGTCCTTGTCGTCGAAGCGGCAGATGAGCCCACCCTCCAGAAGCTTCCTGGAGACGACGCCCTTGAAGTACCTCTGGTACTCGTCGCCCTCCAGCGGCGTCCCGTCGGCCCTCTCCGGCTTGACCTCGACAGCCCAGAAGAAGCCCATGCCCCGGATCTCCTTGACGATCGGGTGCTCTTTAGCCATCCGCCTGAGCTCGCCCTCGAAGTACCCTTCCAGATTGCGGACGTTCTCGAGGAGCTTCTCTCGCTCGATGATGCGGATGTTCTCGAGCGCCACCGCGCTGGATACCGGGTGTCCGCCGAAGGTCGAGCCGTGCATGAACATCGGCGCGTTTGCTTTGAGCACCTGGCCCATCTTGTCGTTGATGACGACGCCGCCCATCGGCAAATACCCGCTTGTGACACCCTTGGCGAAGCTCGTCATGTCAGGCACCACATCGAAGCGCTCGATGCCGAACCACTCGCCAAGGCGTCCGAACGCGCAGATGACCGCGTCCGAGACCAGGAGCACGCCGTGCCGATCGCAGATCTCACGCACCCGCCTCCAGTAGTCCGGCGGCGGGACGAGACAGCCGCCCGCGTTCTGCACGGGCTCCAGTATGACGGCCGCCACCGTCTCGGGCGGCCCGAACTCGATGGCCTCCTCGATGGCGTCCGCGGCCCCCTCGGGGTCCTGCTGGGTGTTGTGAACGTGCATGAAGCCCTGCAAGAGCGGCTCGAAAGGAGCCCTGAAGGTGGGGAGGCCCGTCACTGAGAGCGCGCCCATCGTCGTGCCGTGGTAGGCGATCTGGCGCGATATGATCTTGTAGCGCGTCGCCTCGCCGTTGGCCTTGTGGTACTGCCTGGCGAGCTTTATGACCGTCTCGACGGCCTCTGAGCCCGTGGAGACGAAGAAGGTGGAATCGAGGTCACCCGGCGCTATCTCAGAGATTTTGGCCGCCAGCTCTAGACTCCTCGGGTGCTGGAAGCTCCAGTTGGGGAAGAAGCCGAGCTCCTTCATCTGCCTCGCCGCAACCTCACCCAACTCCGTCCTGCCGTGCCCGACCTGCGTCGTGAAGAGCCCCGCAAGCCCATCTATGTAGCTGTTGCCCTTGTCGTCTGTGACGTAGCACCCCTCGCCCGAGACGATGACGGGTAGCTTGGACCAGTCCTCGGCATACGGCGTGAAATGCAGCATGAGGTTCTCCACGCCCGCGAGCGGCGCACTATCCCCATGCTCCCCGAGACCCCGCATGACATCCATCTAACTAACCTCCTCCAGCCGGAGCCGAAGTCCCCTCGGCGTTTGCACGAATGCTACACAGTTACTGTAAGGGGGTCAAGACGCTCATCGCATGGGGGCGTAGTTACCGTTCTTCTGTCGGCGGGGAGCCGAAGGTCCACGACGGGTACCGCTCGCGCAGGACGCTACGCGGTAGGTTCAGGCTACGTCGTCGGTTTGCCTCAGCGGGGATCTTGGCCGAGAGCTTAGACGGTGGTCTCTTCCGGCGTCGCGACCCTGCCCTCGCCGCTTCGAAAGCCGCCGCGCCTGTACTTCTCGCGCGGCGGCCAGGGCGTAGTCGGCGCGATCGTATGGCTCTGCCGAGGAGTTCAGGGTTGCCCGCAAGGCGAAGACCGTCGCCAGGTACGTCAGGGAACGAGTCGTCGGCCACTGCTCTCCCGGCTCCTGCGACACGATCAGGCTCTCCTCGAGCCCTAGGACGACATTGGGTAAAGTAGCCTAGCGATCCCCCGAGAAGGCTTTCTTGAAGAAGTCCGCCAGACGCGGGTAGAGGATCTCGAGGTTCCGGGGACGGGCGATGCCATGCCCCTCGTCTTCGAAGGTAAGCAGCTCGTAAGGGATGGAGAGCCTGTCGAGCTCTTGCGTGACGGCGTAGACATTGTCCGGGGTGACGTTCGGGTCC
>JARDZQ010000189.1 GCA_029240775.1 Rubrobacteraceae bacterium
CTCTCTGCCATGACCGTCCAGGAAGCCACAGCTCGGCTCCCCGTGGCAGAGCTTCGCGCGAGGGTGTCCCGGCTCACCAGCGATCTGGATCGGGAGTTGGCTTCGCAAGGCGAGTTCCGGATCTCCAAACACACCGGCATGTTCTTAGCCCGCCGTTAGCACGGTGGAGATCTTGATCGCAGAGCACCTCGATGACCCCGAAGACGGCTTCGGCTTGCAGCAGGCGGTGCTCGAGGAGGTAGCTTCCGGCGGGCGCGGGCCGACCGCCCTTGCGTGGACCTCCTCGCCCTACCTCGGCGTCACCCGCTCGGAGACGCTCCTACCCGGCTTCGGAGAAGCGGCAAGGACAGCGGAGAGCCTCGGGATCCCTATCCTGGTCCGCAACTCGGGCGGCGGCGCCGTGGCGGCGAACGAAGGCTCGATCTCCTTCTCCCTCACCTTCCCCGTTCGAGACCTCCGCCACGGCCTCTACGAACGCTACACAGAAGGCGTAGACCTCGTAGCTTCAGCCCTCCAGCGTCTTGGCGTGCCGGCAGAAGGCGGAGAGGTCGAGGGCGAGTTCTGTCCCGGCGCCCACTCGGTCCGCTCCGGCGGGCCGCGGGGCGTCAAGCACGCCGGGCTCGCCCAGCGCGTGACGCGCCGCGCCGCCCGCCTGGAGGCTCTGATCCTGGTCGCACAGACAGAGGAACTCGTCCGCGTCCTCCAGACGTTCTACGGCACCCTGGGCCTCCCCTTCCGGCCCGACAGCATCGGAGACCTCCCGGCCACGGTACCCCGGGACCCGCCGGGTCTTGCCGCGATCTTCGCGGCGCTCACGCGCGGCTACCCCGAGAAACGCAAGCGGGAAGTGGCGATCAGGGGCACGATACTGGGTGCGGTCATACTCCTGATCTTCGCGTTCGCGGGAGACGCGCTGCTCGGTGCCCTGGGAATCGGACTCCCCGCCTTCCGGACGGCAGGCGGCATACTACTCTTCCTCCTCTCGCTGGACATGATCTTCGCGAGCCCCACAGGGCTGCGCTCCCGTACCGTTCGCGAGCAGGAGGAGATCTCCTACGAGCACGACGTATCTGTGTTCCCGCTCGCCATCCCCCTGATCGCCGGACCGGGGGCTATCACGACGGTTCTCCTCTACACCGGCGGAAGAGACCTGGCGGGGACCGCCGTATTCGTCGGGGTCCTCCTCGCGGTTCTGCTCATCACCCTCGTCGCTCTTCTCCTCGCGTCCCGCATCATGCGCCTCTTCGGCGAGACCGGATCCAACGTCCTCACCCGCGTCCTCGGTGTCCTCCTCGCCGCCCTCGCTGTCCAGTTCGTCTTCGACGGCCTCGAGTCGATCCTCGCGTAGGACTCCTAAACCGCAAGGATTGCGGGACAGGGCGTTTATACTCTCTGCATGGCACAAGATCCCATAGTACTTGTCGGAGGGTTGGTCTCTTGGCCGGGGAGGTATCGGGCTCTCGCGGAAGCCCTGCGTGAGATCTCGGGCTCCGAGGTGTATACGGCTCCTCTTACGCCCCTGGACTGGTTGCTCGCCCGCGCCCGCGGCTACGGCCAGCTCGTCTTCGAGGTCGCGAGCGTCGTGGACCGGGCGCTCCTGGAGAGCGAGTCGGACAAGGCAGTCCTCGTGGGACACTCCTTGGGCGGCATCGCCTGCAGGGTGTATCTCGGTGGAGAGCCCCCCTTCGGCGGACGCCGCTACTCAGGGCACCGGCGAGTGTCGCGCCTGATCACCCTGGGCACACCTCACGTCGCCGTCGAGAGAAAAAGTCTCACTCTAATTAGGAGGGTTAATGATCTCTTTCCCGGCACCCTGCACGGTCCGGCAGGTCTCGGGTACCTCTCAGTCGCGGGGGCGGCCGCCGACGGGGCGAGTTCCCTCCGCGCGCGCAGGAGGTACGAGCGCTTCGTCGAGGATGGGCGGGTGGTCGGAGACGGGGTCGTGCCGGTGGACTCGGCGCTGCTTTCCGGCTCGGAGACACTCGTCCTCGACGACATCTACCACAACGGGTTCTACGCGCGGTGGTACGGCTCGGACAGAGAGACGGTCGAGCGCTGGTGGCCGGAGGAGTTACGCGTGAGCGCGAAACTTGTGGGCGAGCAGCGTGCATAGTAGCCTCCGAAGTCCGTCACGTACGTTCTGGGGAGACGAAGATGCCGGCTGACGAGCCGCGTGGCACAGACGAAAGCGGGTGGGAGGTCCTCGAGGCCAGCGCGGACGCCTTGAGAGGTGCGATGCGCCTCTTCCCCACCGGCGTCACCGTGGTCACCTCAGGCCAGGAGGAACGTGCGGAAGGGATGACGGCGAACGCGGTGATCTCGGTCTCTTTAGACCCTCTGCTCGTCCTTGTCAGCGTCCACAAGGAGGCCCGCCTCAACCCCCGCATCCGTGAAGAGGGGTACTTCGCGGCCAATATCCTGGCCGCGGATCAAGAAGGTTTATCCAGGCTCTTCGCTTCGCCGGAGCGGTCCAGCGGGCTGCCGGCGATACATTCGTTGGGCGGCGGGTACGGCTCGACCGGAGCGCCGCTCGCGGCGGGAGCGCTCGCGGTCATCGAGTGCCAGCTCGAGGAGGTCTATCCCGGCGGCGACCATGACCTCTTCGTAGGACGGGTCGTCGTAGTCAGGATGGGCGATACGCGTAAGGACCCCCTGATCTACCACGAAGGCGGATACACTACCCCGAGGCCCGTAGAGCGACCCGGCGAGGCCGGCGCCTTCGTGGACTCCGTCCGCGGCTTCGACGTCCGCCTGCAGCGTCTGAGGGACAGAAAGCGCCGCTAGCTTCCGGAGGGCAGCCTTGCAGAAGGTGGAACTGAGAATACAACTCAAACACCTCTACAAGGTCCGCTGGCACGTCGCGCAGATGTTGCCCCGCCTGCAACTGAGCTCCGACGAGAGCAGGATCGTCAAGACCTTCTCCATGCAGGCGCTCGCCGAGCTGGCCGAAGACGACGCGAGCTTGCGGGCCCGGGTGGTCGCTTTAGGCGAAGATCTAAGCAAAACAGGTGGTCCCGCCATGAGAACCCGCGGCCGGAAGCTGCTGGACAGGTTGAACGAGGCCAACCAGTGAGGACCGGTCCGTAGATGTTTCGGCAGGGACTGCTCCACATCGTACGGCCCCGTCCCTCAGATACGCGGGGGCTCCTCTACGCCGGGGGGATCGACGCGGAAGGCATGATCGTTGGCGGCAAGGTCCGCTCCCCCACCTCCGGCGAGGTCTACGAGGTAAAGAACGGCTACCTCGACCTGCTAGAGACCCGCCTCGGCGCGGCCAACGTCGCCAACCTCACCAACTTCATCCCCGGCGCCGGGCGCGGCTACGAACCCCTGTGGCGCGTACACTCCCTCGGTTTGCTCACAGGCGAGCCCTTCTCGACGGAGCGGGAGCTCCGGATCATCTCAGAACTGGTCGGCGTATACCGCGGCGGCCTGTACCTCGACGTTGGCTGCTCCGCTGGCCTCTACGCTCGCGGGCTCGCTCGTGCCATCGGCGACAAGGGAGACGTGATCGGCATAGACATATCCCCTTCCATGCTCAAAGAAGCCGACAGCCGCGCTCGCAAGATCGGCGCCAGGGCCTCATTCGCCCGGGCGGACGCCCATAATCTTCCGTTCGCCGAGGCCAGCTTCTCCGGTGTCGTCTGCGGCGGCACGTTGAACGAGCTCGGAGACCCGGCCCGCGCCCTGCGCGAGACACGACGCGTCCTCCGGGTTGGAGGACGCGTCGCTATCATGGGCATCCTGCGTGCCGAAACCCCGCACGGGCGGCGTCTCCAGCGCTTTCTCTCGTCCGGCGGCGTCCGGTTCTTCGAGCCCGACGAGCTGCGCAGCGTGCTCGATCACGCGGGCTTAGAGACCGACCCGTTACGGACGTACGGCACGGTCTTCTTCGCGGGTGCCACCAGCCGGGGTTGATCGCCCTCTCGTTGGGGTCCCGAGCCCACACGTAGGGTACCTTCAACATCGATCCCTCACCACGCAGGTCGTGTTCCGTGCTTGCCAAGGCACCTTCCACCAGCAACCATACAGCGGTCGTGTAGCGGATCTATGCCAAATCCGGGCGAGATAAAGGGCTGGGGCTACAAGGCCCCAACCCTTCTAGCCCTGTGATGCGCTGTCGCTCAGGCATGCGGCCTGGGCGTCCGGTCCGAGCTGAAAGCGCGGAAGACCAGGAACAACCCGATCAGCACCACTACTATCGGTATGATCACGTCCCCGATCGCGAAAACCCCCAGTGCCTCGAGCAACAGCAGCCCGCCAACGACGACCAACAGAAAGCCCCAGAAGAGCTCGCTCGGGTTTAGCCCTCTCATCTCGGTCACCTCCTCTCTTCCTGCCTCTGCTTCTCCAGCGTGCTTCCACGCCCTCCTCCACTCTAGAGTGTACTCCCGGGGTATCTGGGCGTCGTGAGCAAGATAGATCAAACGCCTAGACAAGTTGTGCTAACTCTGCTTCGGGGGAGACGTCTTCACGCCGGAGCTCGTAGAATCCGATCGTTTGCGTTCTCGAGGCTCGCAGCCCCTGATCCTAGAATGGCACCCCGCAACGGAGGATTACGTTGGAGTAGGGCGTGGCCTCGCCGGTACGGACCACGAGCTTCGTCCCCTCGACCATGCGCTTGAGCTCTTCGTGCGAAACGAAGCCGAGGTCGGGCAGCCGGGACGTGAGGAGTTCGTAGGAGCGTGGGTTCCTCTCCACCTCCTCGGCGGCGGTGGCGCCCTCGACAACCAGCTCTTCTAGCAGTCCGGAGAGCACAGTCTCGAAGCTCGGGACTCCGAATCGGAAGGCGAGGTCAACGACCTCGGGACCGGGAGGTATCGGCAGGCCGGCGTCGCAGACCACGACATGGTCCGTATGGCCTAGCCTGGCCAGGGCGCCGGCGAGCTCGGCGTTTATGATGCCCTCCCGTTTCACAGCGACTCCACCACCTCCGGGGTTGGGAGGGCACCCTGGGCGCCCTCCCTCGTGACCGCGGCGGCCCCCGCGCGCACAGCGTAGCCCACGGCGTCCTCGAGCGTCGCTCCGCGCGCGAGTCGTGTAGCCAGGGCGCCGACGAAAGCGTCGCCGGCACCCGTCGTGTCCACCACTTCGACCCTCGGGGCGGGCAGATGTCTTACAGACTCATCCTCCGCCGCCAAGACGGCGCCGTCCTCGCCGACCGTGATCACGGCCGAGCGTGGGCCTAAGGAGAGAAGCTTCGGTGCCGCTGAGAGCGCACCCTCTACCCCCTCTACCTTGCTACCGAGCAGGAAGCCGGCCTCGTGCTCGTTCACGACCAGGGGGTCGAGCACTTCGAGAAGCCCGCGCGGGACCTCGAGTACGGGCGCCAGGTTCACCAGGACGCGGGTGCCTCTTTCGGCCGCAACCTCGACGGCCCTCAAGACGGTCCCGACCGGGATCTCCATCTGGGCGACGAGGACTCTTGAGATCCCGATGGCGTCGGCGGCGGCTTCGACATCTTCTGGCGTGAGGCTCCGGTTCGCGCCCGGCGCGACCGTTATGGCGTTCTCGCCGTCGGGCGTGAGGGTTATGAAGGCGGCGCCGGTGGAGGCGTCGGACGCTCTCTCGACGAGGCTCGTGTCTATGCCCTTATCCTCCAGCGAACGGACCAGAGGCTCGCCGAACTCGTCGTCGCCCACCCGGCCCAG
>JARDZQ010000190.1 GCA_029240775.1 Rubrobacteraceae bacterium
CTAGACGACGCCGACCGTGCCATCAAGGCGGCGCGCGCCGCCGGGGTGCCGCTTCAGGTCGGTTTCAACCGGCGATTCGCCACCGACTTCCGCGCCGCTTACGACCTCGTCGCATCCGGCCAGTTGGGTGAGCCCCAGCTGTTGCGCTCGCTTACCCGGGACCCTGAACTTGCAGACCCTTCGATCATCAAGCCGTGGACGATCTTTTTGGAGACCCTGATCCACGACTTCGACACGTTGCTCTGGCTCAACCTCGGGGCTCGGGCGGTCGAGGTTTACGCCATGGCTGACGCTCTGGTGCGCCCGGATTGGAAAGACCGCGGTCTGCTCGACACCGCGATGGTGATGGTGCGCTTCGACAACGGCGCCATGGCAACGGCCGAGGCCAGCTTCCAGGCGGTCTACGGCTACCACGTGCGCGGCGAAGTCTTCGGATCCGCCGGAATGGTGACGGCTGGCGATGTGCGCCGGATGAGGAGCACAACCTTCTACGGTGAGAAGGGTGTGGTCCACGACACCGTCCGCCGCAACGTCGACCTGTTCCACGATGCCTACACCGGCGAGCTCGCACACTTCGTCGACTGTGTCCGCAACGGGACCGGACCGGACTGCACCGGCGAGGACGCCAGAGCTGCTCTTGCGATCGCGCTGGCCGCCATCGAGTCTGTGCGGACGGGAAGACCGGTCCGGCGCGAGGAGGTCGAGAAATGATGCGCCAAACCCGCACACCATCGCTCGAGCCAGCGTTCCCACTGGCCGTTTCCGCCGAGATGGTGTTCCTGGACCTGCCGTTCGAGGAACGGGTGCGCCGGATCTCCGATCTCGGCTTCGCCATGGAGATGTGGAGCTGGCAGGACAAGGACATCAAGGCACTGGCGAACTCGGGCGCGACCTTCTCCTCCATGACCGGCTACGTCCACGGCAACATCGTCGAGTCCGACGCCGCGAAGGTCCTGTTGAAGACAGCAGAGCAGACGCTGGACGTGGCTGCCGAGCTGGGCTGCCGACGCCTGGTCGTACACCCCGCAGAGCTCGTCGAGGGCAAGGCTGCCAAGCCGATGTTCCGGGTCAGCGGCGAGATGTGGCTCACCGCCCAGCGCACGTTGGAACAGCTGGCCGAGCTCGGCGAACGGGCCGGGGTCACGTACTGCCTCGAAAACCTCAACACGATGCTCGACCATCCCGGGGTGCCCCTTGCCCGGGCCAAGGACACCCTGGCGCTCGTCGAGGCGGTCGACAGCCCGCACGTGCGGATGATGCTGGACCTCTACCACGCCCAGATCGGCGAGGGAAACCTCGTCGCCCTGGTCGAGCGGGCGGGTCAGGCGATCGGTGAGGTGCAGGTGGCCGACGTGCCGGGGCGCTGTGAGCCGGGCACAGGTGAGATCTACTATCCGGCCGTTACCCTCGCACTCCAGCGCATCGGCTACACCGGGACCGTCGGGCTCGAGGCGTATACCTCGGGCGACGACACCGAAGCTCTTGCGAGGTTCCGTGCGGCCTTCACCAGCGAACTGGCTTACCTCGAACGACAGCTGCAAAGGCCAACTGAAGTGGAAAGGAGGCGCTAGCGTGAGCAGGGAAAGCGAAGGAAACGGAGGGGGCTCTATGGCCGACAGAAGGTTTAGCCGCAGGGACTTCCTGAAGGCGGGGGGCGTCGGCATTGCCGGCGCGACGCTGTTCGGGGTCGCCGGTTGCGGCGAGGAGCAGGGAGGCGGCCAGGGCGGTGGGCCGGAAGGGCTGATGCCCCGCGGGGACATCCGTATCGTTATGGTGACTCATGGGACGGCCGCGGATCCGTTCTGGTCGGTGGTGAAAACCGGCACCGATCAGGCTGCGAGTGACATGGGCGTGACCGTCGACTACCGTGCCCCAGAACGCTTTAACGTTGTGGATATACAAAGGAATATGGATGCTGCCATCGCCTCGCAGCCCAGTGGAATCGCTATGACGATTGTAGATCCGGACGCACTGGCAGGTTCCGCTCGCGAAGCGGCCAACGAAGGCATACCCGTCGTGGTGTTGAATACAGGACAACCGCTTTGGGAGGAAGTGGGTGCGATCACCTACGTAGGCCAGACGGAGTTCGACGCCGGTCTTGAGGCCGGAAAACGCATGGCGGAGGAGGGCGTTCAGAATGCTCTGTGTGTAAACCAGGAACAGGGTAACGTCGCCCTAGAGGAGAGATGCGCGGGCTTTACAGAAGGGCTAGGCGGTAACGTTAGAGAGCTCGCGGTGCAAGGCGTCGATCCGACAGCCGCGGAGAACTCGATCAAGACGGCACTCCGGAATGACCCCGATCTGGACGGCATGCTGACGCTCGGTCCCCAGGGAGCTCTACCAGCCTTGCAGGCCCTTGAGTCTGGTGGCAACGAGGACCTAATGTTCGCCACCTTCGACCTGGCGCCGCAGGTCCTCAATGCCGTCCGCGACGGCAAGATACTGTTCGCCATTGATCAGCAGCAGTTCTTGCAAGGGTACCTGCCGGTCGTCTTCTTGACCACCTACGCTCAGTACGGAGTTACGCCCGTCAATGAGGTGGCCACGGGTCCAAGGTTCGTGACCCAGAAAGAGGCGGAGGACGTCATCGAGCTGACCAAGCAGGGAGTACGTTGAGGCCATACACGTTTAAGGAGGTGTGACTCAGAGATGGCACAATCAGCTACAGGGGGCAAGCCGGTCCGCGACGTAGGCGCCTTGAGGAGATTACTGACCCGGCCGGAGCTGGCCGCCGTCGCCGGATCCATACTGGTGTTCGCGTTTTTCGCCGTCGTGGCGGGGGATTACGGATTCCTCACCACGGCAGGCGCAGCGAGCTACCTCGAGGTGGCGGCGCAGCTCGGCATCGTCGCCGTTCCCGTCGCGCTGTTGATGATAGCCGGGGAGTTCGATCTCTCCGTGGGATCGATGGTCGGCGCTGCGGGCATGATCATCGCTATATCGGTGTCTGAGTACGGCTTGCCGCTGCTGGTGGGCGTGCTGCTCGCCTTCGCGGTGGCTCTGGTCGTCGGGTTCCTTAACGGATACCTGGTGATCAAGACGGGCCTCCCCTCGTTCATTGTCACCCTGGGGATGCTTTTCGCGCTGCGCGGCCTCACCATAGGCTTCGCGCGCCTGTTGACCGGGCGTACGCAGATAGGGCTGGGTGACTCTGGTTCGGGCGTGATGCAAACATTGTTCGCTGGTTCCATCGGCGATTTCCCGGTCTCCATCATCTGGTGGTTCGCGTTGGCCGTGCTGGGCACCTACGTGTTGCAGAGAACCGTGTTCGGAAACTGGATCTTCGGGGCCGGAGGAGACGCCAACGCCGCCCGCAACGTCGGCGTGCCGGTCAGTAGGGTAAAGATCACGCTCTTCATGTGCACCGCTGCCTCGGCGGCGCTGCTTGCCACCATACAGGTCTTGGACGCAGGTTCCGCCGACGTTCTGCGCGGCACACTTCTGGAGCTTCAGGCCATCGCGGCCGCGGTCATCGGCGGGGTGCTCCTGACCGGAGGCTACGGCTCGGTGATCGGCGCGCTCTTCGGGGCGCTCATCTTTGGCATGGTGCAGCAGGGCATCTTCTTCACCGGCGTGAGCACGGACTGGTTCCAGGTCTTCGTCGGCGTGATGCTGCTCATCGCCGTGATGTTCAACAACGTTATCCGTAGGCGAGCAGCGGAGGCACGATGATGGCGAACGACACACCCCTCATGGAAGCGAGAGGCGTCTCGAAGTACTTCGGGCGCGTCATTGCTCTGGAGGACATCTCCATGGACGTCAAGGCCGGGCAGGTCACATGCCTGCTCGGCGATAACGGGGCCGGCAAGTCCACCCTGATCAAGATCTTCTCCGGGGTCCACCAGCCCACCAAGGGCGCCATGGCGCTGGATGGCGAGGAGGTTCGCTTCGACTCGCCGCGGGACGCCATAGATCGCGGGATAGCCACGGTCTTTCAGGACCTGGCGATGATCCCGCTGATGGGTATCTCACGCAACTTCTTCATCGGGCGCGAACCCACGACGGGCGTGGGACCGTTCAAACGCTTCGACGTGAAGAAGGCCGACCGCATAACCCGCGAGGAGCTGGACAAGATCGGCATCACCCTTCGCGACACCACCCAGCCGGTCTCCACGCTCTCGGGCGGTGAGAGGCAGTCGGTAGCGATAGCCCGCGCCGTGTACTTCGGGGCAAAGATCCTGATCCTCGACGAGCCCACGAGCGCCTTGGGGGTGAAGCAGTCGGCGATGGTCCTGCGTTACATCAACCGCACCCGTCAGCAGGGTATCGGGGTGGTCTTTATCACCCACAGCGTGCACCACGCCTACGTCATCGGCGACCGATACACGGTGCTCAGTCACGGACACAGTCTGGGCTCCTACGAGAAGGGCGAGGTGAGCATGGCCGAGCTGGAGAAGCTGATGGCCGGCGGCAAGGAGCTGGAGAAGCTCGAGGATGAACTCCAGGGAAGCGGCGCCACGAACGGAGCCTCGAACGAAGCCGCGAGGTCGGAAGGCTCGACGAGCGAAACCGTTGGCTAGGAGGCGGCCGCGGTGCGCGGCCGTACCTTAAGACTAGAGCCGTAGTGACAACCGGTGGAAGTTTAAAGATTGGGCACAGTAAGGCTGACGATGCCCAAGCGCTGGTGCGCTTTTTGGCCAGCCTGTACGTCGAGCGCGACGGCATCGAGCAGGAGCTTAGGGTGGCGCAGCGCATCCAGCAGGCCTCGCTCCCCGAAGCGGTGCCTAAGATAGAGGGCTGGCAGATCTCTCCACTCTACCGGCCAGGTAGAGAGGTAGGAGGAGACTTCTACGACTTCCACCTCCTCTCCGAGGGTAGGCTGGGCCTCGTGGTGGGGGATGCCACCGGCAAGGGCGTACCCGCAGCGCTTGTGATGTCCACCACCTGCGGCATGTTGCAGGTAACCGCTCAAGCCTTGGACTCCTCCTCGCCTGGAGAGGTACTCTCTCGGGTCAACGAGACTCAACGAGACCTTGTTGGCTCGCATCCCTCAAAACATGTTCGTCACCTGCTTCTATGCCATCGTCGACTCTAGGAGCGGCGCCTTCGCCTGCGCCAACGCAGGTCACGACCTTCCCTATGTACGTCACGGTAGCGATGCAGAGGAACTGAGGGCGAGAGGGATGCCCTTGGGGCTTATGCCCGGGATGCGCTACGAGGAGAAGGAGACCATCCTGGAAGCCGATGAGGTAGCTCTCTTCTACAGCGACGGACTGGTTGAGGCCCACGACCCTATAGGCGAGAAGTTCGGCTTTCCCAGGTTGCGAGAGCTGGTCGCCGAGCACGGTGGGGAGCGATCACTGGGGGAGCTCCTCTTAGAGGAGCTTTACTCCTTCGTGGGGGAAGGCTGGGAGCAGGAGGACGACATCACCCTCCTTACGCTGAAGCGTTCCGCAGGCCTTAGCTGACCTTCCGAGAACTCCGTAAAGGCGAAGTTCGTAGAAACCATCATCCATGCGGTTAGCCGATAGACCTTCATCAGATTCCTTGCCGCTTCACGGTTACGTATCCTACAAAATACAAACGACTCAGGACTCCGTTTCCGTGCCGAACTGACCGAGGGCGGTGCCGAGCGCTTGGAACTAACCAGAGTGTAGAGAGCCATGAGGACGCGTTTGCAGAATGGCATGGATGCGCTCGCATCGATGCACAACTGCATACGCCTGGAGGGGCTCACATTTCGTGCTGAGCTATCTACCAGCGGTGCCGAGCGGATATAGAACTGGCGAGAGTCTAGGGGCGTCGATTGCGCGGCACGGTTGCTGCACGGCTGGTAGCTGGTCACTTGGCAGCTGCTCTGTTGCGGTGATACCTACGTCTTTCCTTACACGTCTTGTTGCAGGTCTCTGCGTCACTACGTTTGTGGAAACCGATGATGTTGTTGCATCC
>JARDZQ010000005.1 GCA_029240775.1 Rubrobacteraceae bacterium
CACTGCATCCTCGAACACGACTGGGACGCCGTCGTCCTGCCCGACGTGGACTCCTCCCTCCTGGGCACCGGCATCACAGCGGTCGAGCGCGCTTTTCGCCTGGTCTACCGGGCCGCGGAGGCCGCACGGCGCCTCCTTCTCGTCCAGACGCGTCAGCCTGAGCACTACGCCCTGCGCGAGGCGGTGCGCGGCGACTACCCGGCCTTCGCCGCCGCGGAGCTCCCGAGGCTCTGCTCTCTAGGCTACCCGCCCTTCGCGCACCTTGCCTCCGTGACGCTGGAGGGACCCAGGGAGATCGTTCGCCGTGCGGTAGAATCCCGTCTGAGATCGGCCCTGAAGCCCGGGGTCGAGATGTCAGGCCCCGTCCCTATGGCGCGCGGCGCGGGAACTCCACGCTGGAGGGTCTTGCTGCGGTCTCCGGACCGCTCGACGGTGGCTCGCGCCGCAACCCTGGCTGCCCGCCTGCCCGCGGAGGTCCGCGGTCTGAAGGTGCGCGTGGACGTAGACCCCGAGGAGGTATAAAGATGGCACTCGATGTCAGGACGTTCGGAGACCCAGTGCTCAAGACTCGCGCCGCGCCGGTCGAGACCTTCGACGAGGCGCTCGCGCACCTGGCCGAGGAGATGCTGACCACCATGCGCGAGCACGAGGGGGTGGGGCTCGCCGCCAACCAGGTAGGCCGCCTGAAGCGGATCCTAGTCGCCGCGACCGAAGAAGAGGAGTACGTCGTCGTGAACCCGCTGATAGAGGAGGTCGCCGAGACCACGGAGATGGTGGTCGAAGGCTGTCTCTCGATACCGGGCATCCAGGTCGAGGTCGAGCGGCCCACCGGCGTGACGGTCTCCGGCCAAGACGCCACAGGTGCCCCGCTCCGCATCGAGGCCTCGGGCTTGCTCGCGAGGATCTTCCAGCACGAGATAGACCACTTGAACGGGGTCCTGATCCTGGACCGCACCGACCGGGAGTCCCGCAAGGCCGCTATGCGCGAGATGCGCGAGCGCCTGCTCGCCCAGAGCTGATACACCCCACGCCGTGAGAGTAGCCTTCGCCGGCACACCCGACTTCGCCGCGACGATCCTGAAGCGGCTCGTTGCCTCCGAGCACGACGTTGGCCTCGTCGTCTCCCAGCCCGATTCCCGCAGTGGCCGGGGCCGCAGAGTGAGGCCAACGCCCGCAGCATTGCTCGCACGCGAGCTCGACTTGCCCCTGCGCCAGCCCGCCCGCATCTCCGAGGTCTCCGCGGAGATATCCGACCACGACGCCCTCGTCGTCGCAGCCTATGGCCAGATCCTTCGCCCGGATACCCTCTACGCAGCCAGAGAGGGAGCTTGGAACGTCCACGCCTCGCTCCTGCCGAAATACCGCGGCGCCGCCCCTGTGGAGCGCGCGATCATGGCCGGCGAACGCGAGACCGGCGTCACAATTATCCGGATGGACGAGGGGCTGGACACAGGACCTATGGCCCTTCAGCGCCCGGTCGAGATACCAGCCGACGTGACCGGCGGCGAACTCGCCGGGCTGCTCGCCTGCCTCGGAGCTGAAGCTATAGTTGAGGTTTTGGGACAGATCGAGGCTGGGGAGGTGAACCTCACCGAGCAGGACAGTCGTCATGCTACTTATGCGGCTAAACTTGTGGATGAGGATCTGGTGATTCTCTGGGATGCTGGGGTAGGTGAGGTTGCGAACCTCGTCCGGGCTCTGTCACCCCATCTGGGAGCCAGGACCTTCCACGCCGAGGTCGAGGGGCCGGTCAAGATCTGGCGCTCCAGGGTCGCCGAAGGGGAAATTTCTGCCCTCGGAGCAGGCTCCATAAGGGCAAAAAACGACCGTATGCTGGTGGGATGCGGCGTGGGCGCGCTCGAAGTGCTGGAGCTCCAGATGCCGGGAGCTAAGCGGCTCGCAGCGCGGGATTTCCTGCGCGGCAACGCTCTCGAAGGCGCTTTTGACTGGTAGGTAGCCGTCCGCCGCGCGCCCGGAGAAGCCTTCGCCGCCGATGCAGGGAAAGGCGCAAGATGCCAGCAAGAGTGCTAAACTGCCGGTAGTATTCGGCGAGGTTTTGACGGGGAGAAGGTCGAGATCAGAGAGCCCGAGTTAGCCACTTCTATGCCTGAACCCGAAGTCGAGATGCAGCGTACCGGCCTCGATGAAGAGGTAAGGGTAGCGATCGTCGGGGCCGGCGGATATGGTCGGGTTGCCCTCGACGTCTTGCTCGCGAGCGGGCTTGGGGACCGGGTGCTCGGCTTCTACGACGATGCGCACGCGGTACTGTCGGGTGAGGTAAGGGGCGTACCGATCCTCGGGGACGTGGGTATGCTCAAGAGCATCCTCTCCGTGGAGCCCGTACACGTGGTGGTCGCGATCACGGACAACGGAGCGCGGTTGCGGGTGGCCAACTCGCTGCGGAGTTTGGGCGCGTGCTTTCTGACCTCGGTACACCCCGAGGCGTACGTCTCTGCGGCGGCGGTCATCGGGGACGGGTGCGTGGTGGCGGCGGGAGCCGTCGTGCACCCTGACGCGTCCCTCGGTAGCCACTGTTTCGTGGGACCGCAGTCGGTTGTGGACAGGGATGCCGAGGTGGGGGCGGGGACCTGGCTCTCCGCTGGATGCGTCTTGGGTCCGGGCGCCCGCGTCGGGGTGAGGGTGGTGATCGGGCAGAACTCGAGCGTGGGCCGCAAGGCCGTCGTGGATGACGACTCGGAGGTTGGGGCGTTGCGGCACGTCGACCGGGAGGGCGGGTGAGCGCAGCGGCCCGCACGGGTTCTCTCATCGGGGGAGGGTGGAGAGCGTGGACCGTCTAGGCGGGTTGAGGGGCATGGGGAGCTCCCGGACCATCGGGTTGGACATAGACCGGGGCGCCCTCAAGGCGGTGGAGGTCTCGAGGAGCGCCAGCGTCTACGCTCTGAGGCACGTCGGGTATCACAGGCTGCCCCCAGGCGCGATTGTCGAGGGTGAGGTCGCCGAGGGCGAGGTGCTGGCGACGGCGATCCGGGAGTTCTGGTCCTCGCACTCGTTCAAGGGCAAGTCCGTCGTGCTTGGCGTCGCCAACGCCAGGGTCGTCGTCAGGCTGCTCGACTTCCCGCGCATGCCCGAGGAGGATTTGAGGAGCGCCATCAGCTTCGAGGCCCAGGACCACATTCCCATGGCGCTCGACGAGGCCGTCTTCGACTACGTGGTGCTCGGCCCGCAACAGGAAGGGTCCGATCTCGACCGGATACTCGTCGTCGCCGCCCACAGGGAGATGATCGAGCGCTACTCAGCCGCCGTGCGGGCGGGTGGTCTCAAGCCCTTGGGCATAGACGTGAAGGCGCTCGCCCTCACGCGCTCCACGCTCCCCGATACCTTCTTCGAGGAGGGGGCTACGCTCCTCCTCGACGTCGGAACCGAGCTCACCAACCTCGCGATCACTCAGCGTGGCAACCCCACCCTGACCCGCTTCATACCTTCGGGGCTGGACCGCTTCGTGGAGGCGGTCGCCGAGGCCGCAAACCTGCCAGAGGACCAGGCCGAGAAGGAGGCGCTCAACCCGCGGGTCAGGCTCGGCTACGACGCGCAGAGCAGCGCACCGGAAAGCGAAGAGCCGGCGGAGGAGGACGTCGACCCGGCGCTCGTCTACGACGTGCGGCGGGGCGTCGAGGAGGCCGTGCAGGCGCTGGCCGAGGACGTCTTGCGCTCGATCGAGTACCACCACTCCCAGCCGGGGACGCAGGAGGTCATGCGGGCGTTCGTCTCGGGAGAGGGGGCTCTGATCCACGGCCTCGACGCCTACCTCGGCGAGCTGCTTGGCGTCGAGACGCGGGCTGGCCACCCGACGGAGAAGCTGAGCGCTAACAAGTCCAACATCTCGGACGAGCAGCTCGCCGCGATGGAACCCGTGCTCGCCGTAGCGTTGGGCCTGGCCATGGAGGACGAATGAGGCGGATAAACCTCCTCCCTGTCGCGGAGCGCCGCCGGACCGCCGAGAGGCTGCGCAGCGGTGCGCCAGCCATACTACTCCTCGTCGGCGCCGTCGCCCTGATCTTCATGGTCGGGGCGTATCTCTTCTTCCTCGTGCGGCTCAACGGCGTGGAGAGCGAGATCGCCGAGCTGGACAGGCAGATAGCCGAGCAGAATACTCGCCTGGCCGAACTCGCCCCCTACCGGGACCTCCAGGCTCGCCTCGAGGCGAAGAAGCCTGTGGCCGACGGTATCTTCAGGTCCAGGTTCGCCTGGGATCAGTTCCTCCAGGGGCTCGCCTTCGTGATCCCAGAGAGCACCGCGCTCGAGTCGCTGGCCGCCGAGGCGGCGCCGGTGAACATCCAGGCACCGCCCGAGCAGCCGCTGGAGCCACCCGGCGCGGTGACCTTCACGGGGCTCGCGCTTCCCCGCTACCT
Source organism: Rubrobacteraceae bacterium (assembly GCA_029240775.1). Classification (GTDB taxonomy): domain Bacteria; phylum Actinomycetota; class Rubrobacteria; order Rubrobacterales; family Rubrobacteraceae; genus JALYGY01. Next base: position 4,371 of record JARDZQ010000005.1, read on the forward strand.
GAACGTGGCGGACTTCGTAGTGCAGATGAACAATCTGCGCTACCTCTCCAACGCGGAGCTCGACTCGGCCCAGCTCTTCTCCGAGGAGGCCTTCGCTCAACCGGCAATAAGCTTCGAGGTGGCGTCGGAGCTCGTAACGGTTGTGGGAGAGAACGGCACCGAGGTGCGGTTAGAGGGCGGATCCCCCACGGAGGCCGCCGGCACCGAGGACCCGTACCAGGCCGGCGTAGACCGCAGGGGGGTGGAGCGCTAGTGGACCGCACCAACCGCAACATACTCATCCTCGGCCTCCTCATCATCGTGCTCGTGGTCGTCGGCTACTACTTCTTGCTCTTGAGCCCGTTGCTCGCCAACCTGAGCGAGAGTGCCGAGGCGCGAGATGCCAAAGAGGCGCAGCTCGCGAATGTGCGCCAGGAGGTTGCGGCCCTCGAGGCCGTGCGGGCCAACGCCCCCGAGATCGAGCGCCAGCTTCTCGAGTACAGCAAGCGCGTCCCGACGCAGCCCCAGATCGAGACCCTGGTCGTCCAGATAGAGGAGATCGCCGACGCCGCGGGAGTGACGCAGCTCTCGATCCAGCCCGGTACCCCCGGACCGCCGCCTGGGGGTGGCGATTACTCCGTCGTACCGATTACAATGTCCTTCGAAGGCACCTACGAGCAGATGCAACTTTTTCTGGAGAACACGCGCAACCTGGCCCGACTGGTGACAGTGAATAATCTTTGCTACAGCGTCGCCGATCCGATCGGCGGAGAAGAAGCAGCCTGTACCATAGAGGAGGCGCCCGAGACGGCCACGACTGGAGAGGGCACCACCGTGGAAGGGATCGAACGGATGTTGCAGGTCGCGGTAGAAGCTGAAGTTTACTTCCAACCCTCGGTAGAGCCCTCGGACGTGCCCGCCGGTACGGCCCCCCCCGCGCCGGAGACGACGACCCCCGCGCCGGAGACGACGACCAGTGCTCCGTAGGGCGCAAGGCTCGCTGTTGGGCGTGAGGCGTCGGCTGTCGGCCTTCGGCTCGGGGTTCGTCGACACGTTCTTGCGGGACAACAAGGTCATACCGGTGGTGCTCGCCCTGCTCGCGTTGTTCGTCTTCGCCTGGGTCGTGGCCGGCGCCCTTTTCGGCGGGCCCGACGAGAAGCCCGTCGCCAACCGGGGCGAGGTCGCACAGGCGCAGGACCCCCCCGACCCCCCTGCCCCCGAGATCCAGAACCGCAACCTGGATTCCTACGCCGCCTACCAGTCCAAGGACCCGTTCCGCCAGCTCTTCTCTCCGGCTGAGACGACTACCACCACGACCCCCACCACGACCCCTACTACCACCCCCACTACGACCCCTGAAGATACTACCGGAGGAGCTGGAGGCGGCCTGGACGGCTCTGACTCCGACGGCGACGGTCTGAGCGACCGGAGAGAGTTCAACCTCGGCCTCGACCCCGCGAACCCGGACTCCGACGGCGATGGCACTCTCGACGGCCAGGACGACGAGGCACGCGGTGGCGCGGGCGGTGGCGCAGGCGGTGGGGCCGGCGGGGGCCGGGGTGGAGCCGGCGACGGCAGGGGGGCGGGGGGTAGGAATGATCTCCCGGAGAGCGGCGGAGAGGTGCCGCTGCGCTGAACCGTCGGGCGCTCGTGGTTTATATTAGCCTTTGCGGGTTGTCGTAAGACGCTGACTCTAGGAGAGGTTGCGCGGCGGTGAGATTCGGTTTTTCTACGGCGGGGGAGTCGCACGGACCCGCCGGGGTGGTCCTGGTGCACGGGGTTCCGGCGGGGCTCGGGCTCGTCGCACGGGACGTGAACCGCGACCTGGCGCGCAGGCAGAGGGGCTACGGGCGCGGCGGCCGGCAGAAGATCGAGAAGGATGAAGTCGAGTTCCTCGGCGGCGTGCGCCACGGCTACACTCTAGGTTCTCCGGTCGCGATGCTCATCCGCAACGACGACTACGCGAACTGGCGGGATCGGATGTCCCCCGAGCCGCCTCAAGAGGCTCCGAAACCTATCACCCTTCCACGGCCAGGGCACGCCGACCTGGCGGGGATGCAGAAGTACGCCTTCGACGACCTGCGCAACGTCCTCGAGCGCTCCAGCGCGCGTGAGACGGCGGCCAGGGTCGCTGCCGGGGGGGTCGCGAAGAAGCTGCTCGCCGAGTTCGGCGTCCGGATCGAGAGCGCCGTCTACCGTATAGGGGCCGTCGCGTATCCCAAGGAGCGCGCCGCTCTCGATGCTCAGAAGGCCGACGAGTCCGAGGTGCGCTGCCCCGACCCCGAGATCTCCGAGCGGATGAAGGCCGAGATCGACGCCGCCCGCCATGCCCGCGACGCCCTGGGCGGGGAGTTCGTCGTCATCGCCGAGGGCTGCCCACCGGGCCTGGGCTCCTACGTGGACTGGCGCGACAAGCTCGACGCCAGGCTCGCCGCCGCCGTCATGTCCGTCAACGCCATAAAAGGCGTCGAGTTCGGGATGGGCTTCGAGCTGGCGGCGCGCAGATCAAGCGAGGTGCAGGACGAGATCCTGCCCGGCGAAGACCACCCTGCGCGCGCCAGCAACCGCCTCGGCGGCCTCGAGGGTGGGATGACCAACGGCGAGCCCGTCGTCGTCGCGGCGGCGATGAAGCCGATCTCCACGATAGCCAAAGCTCTGCGGACCGTGGACCTCTCGACCGGCGAGCCGGCCCGGGCCTTCAAGGAGCGGGCCGACTCCTGCGCGGTGCCTGCCGCTGCGGTGATCTCCGAGTCCATGGTCGCTGTCGTCCTCGCCGAGGCCTTCCTGGAGAAGTTCGGCGCGGACAACATGACGGACATCCGCGCCGCCTACGACCACTACGTCCGTCGCATCGGGGCTGGGGAGCCCCGCTGAGGGCTTGGAGGGACCCGTCGCCATTGTCGGCTACATGGGGTGCGGCAAGAGCACGGTGGGCCGGATGCTCGCCCGCTCGCTCGGCTGGGACTTCGTGGATTTGGACCGTGAGATCTCCCGCTCGGCGGGCCGCACGATACCGGAGATCTTCGAGCGCTGCGGCGAGGAGGCGTTTCGCGCTTTGGAGCACAACGCCCTCCTCACCGCGCTCGACGGGAAGAGAGAGCGCGTCGTCGCCTGCGGAGGTGGGATCGTGGAGCGGCCCGAGAACCGCGAGAGGCTCGCACGCGTCCCGGCCGTCTTCCTGCGGGAGGATGTAGGCGTCCTGTTCGGCAGGACCCGCGACGCCACGCGCCCCCTGCGCGGGGCGGGGCGCAAAGATTTCGAGCGCCGCTACGAGAGACGCCTCCCCCTCTACGAGGAGGTCGCCGATCTCGAGGTCGCGGTTCGCGGGCGGCCGCCGCAAGCGGTCGCGAGGGAGATAGAGCGGTGGATCTCGGGCGAGTAGAGGTCCCCGTCAGCCCTCCCTACCCGGTGGTTATCGGGTCCGGGTTAAACGTCGCCGAGGTCGTCTCCGGCGAGCTGCAGCCGAACCTCGCGGCGATCCTCACCGACTCCAATGTCGGCCCCACGCACGCCGCGCATCTCGCTCGGTCGCTCGAGAGCGCCGGCTGGCACGTCGCCGACATCGTAGAGGTCCCCGCCGGAGAACCGTCGAAGGCCATCTCGACGTACGCTGGTGTCGCCGGGCGGCTCGCCCGCGCCGGTATGATGCGCGACGCGACGCTCTTCGCGCTGGGGGGCGGCGTCGTGGGAGACCTCGGCGGCTTCGTCGCGGCGACCTTTATGCGCGGGATAGACCTGGTCGCGCTGCCCACCTCGCTGCTCGCGATGGTGGACAGCTCGGTGGGCGGCAAGGTGGGCGTGGACCTCCCTGAGGGGAAGAACCTGCTCGGGAGCTTCCTGCGGCCCCGCCTCGTCGCGGCCGACCTGGACTGGCTGCACACGCTCCCTGACCGCGAGCTCTCCCGCGGGCTCGCCGAGGTGGTCAAGATGGGCCTGCTATCGGGTGGAGGGTACTTCGACGACCTCGAGAGGACAGAGGCGGCGGTAGAGCGGGACCCGGATGCCCTGCGCGCCCTCGTACTCGACTCCGTCCGCTTCAAGGCGCAGGTAGTTGCCGAGGATGAGCTGGAGAGTGGCCGCCGCGCCATCTTGAACTACGGTCACACCATCGGCCACGGCCTCGAGGCCGCTGCCGGCTACGCCCTGGCCCACGGCGACGCCGTCGCCGTGGGCATGGTCGCAGCCGCCCACCTCGCGCGAGAGAAGTTGGGCACCGACCTCGTCGCCCTGCACGAGGATCTGCTTGTCTCTGCTAGGCTCCCTACCACCGCGCCCGCTCTCGAGCCCGAGAAAGTCCTCGCCGCGATGGGCCGCGACAAGAAACGCCGCACCGCAGACGGCGCGGCCGGATACAGGTTCGTCCTGCTCGAAGATGTCGGAGAGCCGGTCTGGGGCGTAGCGGTGGATGAAGAAGAGGCCCGTTGGGCTATAGAGGTCGTCGTTGGCTAGGGTATTCGTCCTCAACGGGGTGAACCTGGGCTCTTTGGGCGAGCGCCGCCCGGAGGTCTATGGCTCGCAGACCCTGCGGGATATCGAGGATCTGTTGCGCGGGGAGTTTCCCGACGTCGAACTCGAGTTCCGCCAGACCGACTTCGAGGGGGAATTCGTGTCCTGGGTCAGGGAGTCCGCGTCCTCGGACGGCCTCGTCGTAAACCCCGGGGCCTGGACCCACTACTCCTACGCTATCCACGACGCACTCGAGATGCTCTCCGTGCCCAAGGTGGAGGTCCACCTCTCCAACGTGCACGCCAGAGAAGGGTGGAGGCGGGTGTCGGTAGTCTCGCCCGCCGTCGACGCGACGGTAGCCGGGATGGGGGCCTCAGGGTACCTGGCGGCGGTCCGGTACGTGCTCGGGCGGTAAGGAATTCGCCAGCGGCGCCGCAGTTACCTGGTTTTCCGCTGGCGGCTGACAAGCTGATAGCTGACGGCTAATCTATGCGATAATATCGCGGCGTCTGCGCGGGTTTTCAGGTGCGTCGGGCCGTTGCGACGAGGCGTTTCGAAGGGGAGTTAAGAGGTCATGATATCCACCAACCAGTTCAGGAACGGCAGTGCCATTCGGGTTGATGGCAAACGCTTTACCATCCTGTTTTTCCAGCACGTCAAGCCAGGCAAGGGCGGCGCGTTCGTCAGGACGCGCCTCAGGAACCTAGACACGGGGGCGGTTATCGAGAAGACCTTCAGGGCGGGGGAGAAGCTCGAGAGCGTGAGGACCCAGTCCAGGCCGATGACCTACCTGTACCGGGACGGGGACCTGCTCTACTTCATGGATGACGAGACCTACGACCAGATCGCGGTTCCCGCAGAGGTCGTCGGAGAGGCGATAGGGTACATCGTCCCCAACGGCACGGTGAGCGTGCTCTCGGCTGACGGCGAGGTGGTGAGCGTTGAGCCCCCGGCGCACGTAGACCTGGAGGTCTCGGAGACCGACCCTGGCCTCAAGGGCGACACGGCGACCGGCGGGAGCAAGCCCGCCACCCTCGAGACCGGCGTCGTGGTGCAGGTGCCGCTCTTCGTGAACGTCGGGGACAGGGTGAGGGTGGACACGCGCACGAACGAGTACCTAACGAGGGTCTGAGCGTTGAGCCGGAGGAAGGCGCGCAAGCAGGCGTTTCTCGTGCTCTACCAGAGCGACGTGAACGAGAGCCCCGTCGAGGCGACCTTCGAGCGCTGGCGCTCGTACAGGGGAGACCTCGAGGAGTACGCCGTCCGGCTCGCAAGTGGGGTCGAGCGCGAGAGGGAGGACCTGGACGCGGTGCTCTCGGAGGTCTCGGTCGGCTGGCCGGTGCACAGGATGAACGCGGTGGACCGCAACATCCTGCGGCTGGCGCTCTACGAGATGCGCTTCGTGGACGACGTACCCCCCGACGTCGCCGTAGGTGAGGCTGTGGAGCTCGCCAAGGGGTTCTCTGGCGAGGAGGCCCCTACCTTCGTGGCCGGGGTGCTGCGCGGGGCGGAGGGCCGGGTGGGGGTGGGTCATGGGCAGACGGGTTAGCCAGACGCGCAGCGCCATCCGCTGGGAGCAGCACCGCCGCGCCTTCGAGAAGTACTTAGGGGGGTTGCGCTTCACCGAGGAGCCGCGCCTTGAGGGTCTCGAGAAAGCCATGCGCTACTCGATGCTCGCGGGCGGCAAGCGCGTTCGGCCCACGCTGTGCATGGAGGTGGCCTGGGTCTGCGGGGCGGAGCCGGTTCGTGTGCTGCCTTCGGCTGCTGCTATCGAGCTCATCCACACCTACTCACTCATCCACGACGATTTGCCCGCGATGGACGATGACGACTTCAGACGGGGCAGGCCGACGGCCCACAAGGAGTTCGGCGAAGCTACAGCCATCCTCGCCGGCGACGCCTTCTTCGGGGAGGCGCTGACGCTCATCACGGTGCACCAGGAAGGGAGCTGTGAGCAGGTCCTCGAGGTCGTGCGCGAGCTCGCCGACTCCACCGGCGTAAACGGGATGGTCGGGGGTCAGATCATGGACATGGACCAGACCGGGGTCGGCGCGGAGGTAGACCTCGAGACGCTGTACATGATCCACAAGTACAAGACCGGAGCCCTCATCAAGTCATCCGCGCGCATAGGCGCGATCCTGGCCGGCGCCGGAGAGGACGAGCAGGCAGCCGTCTCCGAGTACGCCTCGGAGCTGGGCTTGTGCTTCCAGATAGTAGACGACGTGCTGAACGCCACCTCAACCCGCGACACACTGGGCAAGAGCGCGGGCAGTGACGCCGAGCAGGGCAAGGCGACCTTCGTCGGCGCCTACGGCCTCGAAGGCGCCCGTCGGGAGGCAGATAAGGTCCTCGAGAGAGCCCTCGCGGCTCTCGGCAGGCTGGACGGCGACACCTCCGGGCTGCGGGACCTCGCCTTCTTCGTGCGCAACCGGGAGAGCTGACCTGAGAGACAAACCGCAGCGGTTGGACGCCTTGCTCGTCGAGCGGGGCCTCGCCGAGACGAGGAGCCGGGCGCAGGGTCTGATCCTCTCGGGCTCCGTGCGCGTCGGCGACAGAGTAGTCACGAAGGCCGGCTTGCGCGTCGCCCCGGACGAACCGCTCGCCGTCGAGAGTGAGGACCGCTTCGTCTCGCGCGCCGGAGAGAAGCTGGACGGAGTTATAGAAGTGTTCGGAGTGCAGGTGGAAGGCAGAGCCTGCGTCGACGCCGGCGCCTCGACCGGCGGTTTCACCGATGTGCTCCTGCGGCGGGGCGCCGGGAGGGTCCTGGCCGTCGACGTGGGCTACGGGCAACTGGACTGGTCGCTGCGGAACGACCCGAGGGTCGTCGTCATGGAGCGCACCAACGTGCGACTCCTGACCGGCGAGGACCTGCCTTTCCTCCCAGACCTCCTCGTCGCCGACCTCTCCTTTATCTCCCTGGCTGTGGCCCTCAGGAGCCTCTTCTCCACCACGCCGTCGCTGCGGGAGGCGGTCGTACTCGTCAAGCCCCAGTTCGAGGCGGGACCGGAGCTGGTCGGCCGGGGCGGTCTGGTGCGCGAGCCAGGGGTGCACGCGGCGGTAATCCGGGACGTCGCGGGCTCCTTCGAGGCTCTGGGGTTCGGCGCGGTAGGCCTCGCGCGAGCGACGGTCCCGGGAAGGCGGGCCGGCAACCGGGAGTACCCGCTTTACCTCGTGCGCGGGGCGCGGGCGACGCTGGACGAAGCCGGGATCTCGGAGGTCGTCTGGGGTGGCTGAGCGCATGGACCCACGGGAGGTTCGCTGCGTCGGCATCGTCGCGAAGCCGGGGGTCAGCGAGGGGTATCTCGAGCGGCTCGTAGCGGCGCTCGAGAAGCGGGGCGTGGAGATCTCCGAGGTCAGGCCGGCCGGCGAGCCGGACGGGAAGACGGACCCCGACCTCGTCTTCGTCCTCGGCGGGGACGGCACGATGCTCAGGGCGACGAGGATGTTCCCCGGTCAGGTACTGCTCGGGATAAACCTGGGGAAGGTCGGCTTCATGTCCGGGATGCTCCCGGACGAGATCGAGGCCGGGGTCGAGAAGGTCTTCGGGGGCGGGCTCGAGGTGCAGCAGTACCGGATGCTCGAGGTCCACGTCGCGAGCGAGGGAGCGCGTCTGGCGGCGAACGACGCGGTGCTCATCAAGAAGCGGCCGCACCAGCTCATCTCGGTGGACGTGCGGCTGGGCGGCGAGGAGCTATTCGCCTTCAGGTGCGACGGCTTTATCGCGGCGACGCCTCTGGGGTCCACGGCGTACGCGCTCTCGGCGGGCGGGCCCATCATCTCCGGGGACGCTGGCTGCTACGTGCTCGTCCCCATAGCGCCGCACGCCCTGGTCAGCCGGCCGCTCGTGCTGGGTGAGGAGCAGGTCGCCGAGCTCGAGCTCGTGGGCCGGGAGGCGCTCTTGTCCCTAGACGGCGAGGAGCCGCGTGAGATCCCCGCCGGCGGGCGCGTGGAGATAAAGCTTTCGAGAGAAAGCGTTAAAATAGGCCGGACCGAAGACTGGAGCTGGTGGCGAGCCGTGCGGAGGACTTTCCTGTAGTGTTGACGGAGATCTCCGTCGAGAACGTGGCGCTTATAGAGGAGGCGACTCTGGAGCTGTCGCCGGGGCTGAACGTGATCAGCGGCGAGACGGGAGCCGGGAAGACGCTGCTCGCGACGGCCCTGCAGATGCTCCTCGGCGCCCGCTCCCGCTCCGAGACGGTGCGCGCGGGCGCGAAGCGCGCCACCGTGGAGGGGACGTTCGTCCTACCTGACGTGACGCGCTCCTCGGTGCTGGAGGAGGCCCTCGGGGACCTCGCCGAGGAGGTCGAGGCCGACGACGGCCTCGTTCTGCGTCGGACGCTCACCGAAGATGGCCGCTCGCGCTGCTACGTCGGGGGGGTAACGGTCCCTGTCCGGGCACTGGCGTCTTTGGGCGAGCGGATGGTCTCGTACCACAGCCAGCGCGAGCAGACCCGCCTCACCGAGCCAGCCGAGCAGCTAGCCATCCTCGACGACTTCCTGGACGAGGGCGCCATCGAGGCGAAAGAGGAGCGCGAGGCGCTCTGGCACGCCGTCGAGAGAGACAGGCGGGAGCTGGAGGAGATCACCGCCTCATCGGAGGCGCGGCTGCGGGAGATCGACTTCCTGCGCTTCCAGGTCTCGGAGCTCGAAGCGGCAGACTACAGCGCCCAGGAACTTACGGACCTGACCCGCGAACGCGACCGGCTGCGCAACGTCACGGACCTCCTGCAATCCACCGCGGCTGCGGCCGGGGCCCTCTCCTCCGATGAAGGCGTAGGTGCCATAGATGCGGTCGCCCGCTCGGTCTCGGAGCTGGAGCGGGCCGCTCGCTACGACGAGACGCTCTCGGTATTGCTGGGGCGTCTCGGCGGGCTCTCGGCGGAGCTGGAGGACGTGCTCTACGAGCTTAGGTCGTACGTGGACGAGCTGGAGGCCGACCCGAACCGCCTTGAGGTGGTGGAGGACCGCATCGCGGCCTTGAGGGCCCTGGAGCGCAAGTACGGCGACGACGTCGAAGGCTACCTGCAAGACGCCAGGGCACGGCTGAAGCGAATGGAGAACCTGGACGAGGAGACTGCTGGGCTCGAGGCGAGGATACAGGAGGGTGAGAGGCGGCTCGTGGAGCTCGCGGCCACCATCTCCAACGGCAGGGAGCGCGCCGCGGAGATTCTCTCGACCAAGGTCCAGGAGAACCTGGCTCACCTCAACCTCGAGAAGACCACGTTCAGGGCCGAGCTCGTCCCCAACGCTCCGGGTCCCTCCGGAGTGGAGAGGGTGGAGTTCGTCATCAGACCCAACCCCGGCGAGCCCGAGCTGCCGGTCCGGCGCTACGCCTCCGGCGGCGAGCTGTCGAGGATCATGCTCGCCATCCGGCTCGCGCAGGAGAGGGTCGAGCCTGGCGCTACCTACGTCTTCGACGAGGTGGACGCCGGCATCGGCGGCGAGACCGCCACGGCGGTCGGGGCGAAGCTGCGGGAGCTCGGCGAGCGCAACCAGGTCCTCACCATAACCCACCTGCCCCAGATCGCCTCGGAGGCCGGCACGCATGTCGTCGTCTCCAAGGAGGAGGCCGGGGGGCGCACCATCACCCGCATCCGGCGGGTCGAGGGCGAGGAGCGCCGCCGCGAGCTCGCACGCATGCTCTCTGGCCGCATAGATGAGGCCTCGCTCGCTCACGCCTCCGAGCTCCTGGTGGGCGGACGATGAGAAGGGGGGAAGGCTTCGGTCTCAACGGCTCGAGCGGGGAGTTCTACCTCTTGGGAAAGGCCATCCTCGGGACCAAGACCAAGGAGATACTACCCCAGCTGGATGCCGTGACCATCCCCGTCATAGACCATGAGAACCTGGACCGGATCACGGCAGAGACGCTGGTTGAGGCCGGGGTAAACGCGGTGGTGAACGCGGCGGGCTCGGCGACAGGCCACTACCCGAACATGGGCCCGTTCATCCTGGCGCGGGCCGGCGTCTACATCCTCGACGGGGTCGGCCAGAAAGTCTTCGAGCGGATCTCGACGGGGGATGAGATCGAGCTCCGGGGCGACGGCGTCTACAAGGACGGGGAGCTGGTCGCCGTCGGCGAGCACCTGGACGAGGAGGTCGCGGAGCGCAGGCTGCGCGAGAGCCGGGAGGTGGTGGGCGCGGCGCTGGAGAGCTTCGCCCAGAACACGGTGGAGTTCATGCGCCACGAGCAGGACCTCCTGTTCTCCAAGTTCGCGGTGCCTGCGGACCTGGCGCGTGAGATGCGCAGCCGGCATGTACTGGTCGTCGTGCGCGGCTACGACTACCGCCAGGACCTCGCGGCTTTGAGGACCTACCTGCGGGAGGTGCGCCCCTTCCTCATTGGAGTGGACGGTGGGGCGGACGCCCTGTTGGAAGCTGGATGGAGGCCCGACCTCGTCTTCGGAGACATGGACTCGGTCTCCGAAGAGGGCCTGAGGCTGGCCGATCGCATCCTGGTGCATGCCTACCCGGATGGGTACTGTCCCGGTCTGGAGAGGGTGAGAGAGGCCGGGATAGAGAGAGCCGAGACGCTGCGGGCGCCGGGGCTCTCCGAGGACGTCGCGATTCTGATCGCCGAGCAGTGCGGAGCTGAGCTGATCGTGGCCGTCGGCACGCACGTCGGGCTGGTTGAGTTCCTGGACAAGGGCCGCAAGGGCGCCTCCTCGACCTTCCTGACCCGCCTGAAGGTCGGGGCCAGGCTGGTGGACGCCAAGGGCGTCAGCAAGCTCTATCCCTCGCGCGTCTCGGTGTGGCAGCTCGTCGCGCTCGTCGTCGCCGCCTTCATCGCGGTCTCGGCGATCGTCTACTCCTCGAACTCCCTCGCCGACATCTTCCAGGTACTCGCCATAAAGCTGCGTCTCCTTCTGGGCATCTGACAATGCCGGACCTCCGGTACCACCTCATCTCTCTCATCTCCGTCTTCCTGGCGCTGGCGATCGGGATCCTGCTCGGCGTCGCGATGGCCGACCGGGGCGTGGTGAGCGACCGGATGGAGGCGGAGATCACGAGCATCCAGCGGCAGTTCGCCCGCCAGCAGGAGGAGATCGGCAAGCAGGACGAGCAGATAGCGGAACAACAGGGCGTGCTCGACGGGATGTCCGAGGCGATCATCGCCGACAGCCTGCAGGGCATGGACGTTGCGCTGGTAACCGGCCCCTACGCGGACGGGGGCGTCGCCGGAGACGTGCAGAGCGACCTCGGCGAGGCGGGCGCGAACATCGTGATCGTCCGGGCCCTAGAACCCCCCGGTCCGACGGAGATCACGCTCCTCGAGGCCACCTCGCCGCAGGCGATGACGTCCCTGGAGAAGAGATATTCGGACTTCGCGCGCGAGATCCTCGGCTTCACGGGGGAGGTCGAGGAGATGCCCGAGTTGGTAGTCTTCGTAGGCGGCGGCGAGATCCCCGCCGAAGCGCCGCCCGGTACTGGCGATGCGCTGCGGGAGGCCCAGGCCGAGATGATCGAGGTCTGGCTCGCCGGCGGGGTGCGCGTGATCGCCGCGGAGCCCCTGCGCGCCGGTCGTACGGAGATAGCTCTCTTCAAGAACTCGGGTATACCCTCGATCTCGAACGCCGACGAACCCGCCGGACGCGCGGCGATCGTCGAGTGCGCAGCCGCCGAGGTCTGCGAGGGCGCCTACGGCACCAAGGAGTCGGCCACGGACGCGTTCCCGTCCCCTGGCTGACGCTATAGACGCACCTCGTGGCGCTCAGAACGGCAGCGGTGATCCCGGCTCGCGACGAGGCGGCGACCCTCCCCGAGACGGTCCGCGCTCTCCTGCAGGAGGTACAGCCCTCCCACCTCATCGTGGCCGACGACGGCAGCCGCGACGCGACGGCCGAGATCTCACACCACCTCGGCGCCGATGTCGTCCACGCCTCACCCGCCGGCAAGAGCGCCGGCAAGGGAGACGCCCTCCGCCTCGGCATCCTGCGCGCCCGCACCTATGACCCCGACGCGATACTCCTCGCCGACGCCGACCTCGGCTACTCGGCTGAGCTCCTCTCTACCCTCCTCGCCGCCCTAAACGAAGCTCACCCCGTCGCCGTCGCCGCCTTCCCTCCCGCCACGAAAGGCGGGTTCGGCCTGGTAAAGTACCTCTCCCGGCACGAGATCTCGCGCCGCACCGGCTACGCCCCCGCAGAACCCCTCTCCGGCCAGCGCGCCCTCCTCACACCGGCCCTCGACACCCTCCCCGGCATAGCCCCCGGCTTCGGCGCCGAGGTCGGCATGACCCTCGACCTCCTCGCAGCGGGCATAAAACCCCTCGAGATACCGCTCCCCCTCACACACCGCCCCACAGGCCGAAGCCTCCCCGGCTTCGCCCACCGCGCCCGCCAGGGCCTCGATATACTCCGCGCCCTCCACGGAGCCCGCCTCCCATGGTAACGCTCCTCGCCACTACAGGAGCCGCCCTCACCCTCCTCACCCTCGCCCTGGCCCAACCCCACCTCCCCACAAGCCCCAACCACGCCGGCCGCAATATCCACACCTCAGCAGGGCTCACTCTATTACCCATAATACTACTAACGCTGGTAGCCTCGCACGCTGGGGTGGTGGAATTTGGCGCGGGGGGGAGGTGGTATCTGGCGTACTCGCTCGTCGCGGGGCTCGTGGGGTTCGCAGACGACAGGTGGGGTGGGGTGGGCGAGAGGGGGTTCGCGGGTCACATCGGAGCGTTGTCGCGGGGCAGGGTGACGACCGGGCTACTCAAGGTCGTCGTGCTCGGTGGGGGGGCCGTGATGCTCGGCCTTCTATTATTCGGCGTGGGGTGGAGGGCGCTCTTCGCGGCGTTTGTGCTGGCGGGGTGCGCCAATGTGGCCAATCTGTTCGACGTGCGGCCAGGGCGGGCGCTCAAGTTTCTCGGGGTGCCTGTCGTCGCGTTGCTCTTCGTGGCGCCGCACGGGGCGGTGCTTGCGGTCGCGGCGGTAGTGGGCGGGGCCATCGCGCTATTTTATTTTGACCTGAGAGGGCGTATCATGCTCGGTGATGCGGGAGCCGCGATCTGGGGGGCTGTTCTGGGCTACCTCGCGGTGACGAGCGGGCCGGGTCTGGCCTGGTGGGTCGCCG
>JARDZQ010000191.1 GCA_029240775.1 Rubrobacteraceae bacterium
CGGGAGGTCTCCGGTGGCGGCTACGTGGCAGGCTGCCAAGTGGTTCGGGGCGAGTTGCTGGAGAGGTGGGATGTCGCCGCGACAGTGGGGTTCGTGGGGGCCGGCTTCGCCGGATTGCAGGACGGGGCAGCGGGGGTGGAAGCGGCAGCCTGGGGGGATGTTCGTGGGGTCCGGGGGCTCGCCGGTGAGGACTTGCTGGGTGCGGCGGCGGCCTACCTCTGGGGTTACGGTGAGGAGGGAGCGGGTGTAGGGGTGGAGTGGATCGGTGAGGACCTTCTCGGTCGGTCCGAGCTCGACTATCTTGCATCTCTCATCCGGAAGCCCGCGCCGCAAGCCCGGCGCGGGATGTCGGCCGGGATGGGAAGTACCATACCCGCGCCGCGCGTTGCCACACGAAGGATCGAGACACGTCTCGTCACCTTCATTGTGAGCTGTATTGATGCTGAACGATACGATAATGGATGATGCCGCCGGATAAGGGTTCAAGCCTTCGCTAACCGATACATAGCCGCTCTTGGCGAGCTCCATCCAGTAATGGCAAATTGGATCTCGACACCTGCTTAAATGGCCGCGGACTGCCGCAGGGTGGCTACGGCGTCATCGTCGTAGCCGAGCTCGGTGAGTATCTTGCCGGTGTGCTCCCCGACTTCAGGGATCGGGGACATGACCGGCTCCGTGCCGTCCATGGTCGCCGGCGGCACGAGCGCGCGCAATGGACCGACCGGGGATTCCACCTCCCTCCACCTGTTGCGAGCTTCGAGCTGGGGGTGGTCGAGGAAGTCCCGGACGGTCCTCATCCGGGCGTTGGCTATCTTCGCTCCATCGAGGCGTTCTATGGCCTCCTCGGACGAAAGCTTCTCGAGGATGGCTTCGATCTCCTGGTACAGGACGTCCCTGTTTTCGACGCGCTCCGAGTTGCTGGTGAAGAGCTCGTCTTTCGCCATCTCGGGACGCCCGAGGACCACCTCGCAGAATCTCTCCCACTCCCGCTCATTCTGGATACCGAGGAAGATCACCTCCCCGTCGCCGCATCGGAAGGGACCATAAGGCGCGATAGCAGCGTGGCTCGCCCCGGTCCTCGGCGGCTCCTTGCCGCCGTACATGGTGAAGTAGGCGGGGAAGCCCATCCACTCGGCCAGCGCCTCGAAGAGCGAGATCTCGATGGTCGCCCCCTCGCCGGTGCGCCCGCGTCTTAGGAGCGCCGCGAGTATGCCGGAGTAGGCGTACATGCCGCAGGCTATGTCCGCGATGGAGACCCCTACCTTCGAGGGGGTGTCGGGGGTGCCAGTGATCGAGACGACGCCGGCCTCGCACTGCACCAGGAGGTCGTAGGCCTTCTTGTCGCGGTACGGTCCGGAGGAGCCGTAGCCGGAGACGTCGCAGACGATGAGGCGCGGATCTCTCTCCCGCAGCGTCTCGGCCCCGAAGCCGAGCCTCCCCGTCGCGCCCGGCGCGAGGTTCTGGACGAATACATCGGCCCCTTCGATGAGGCGGCTCAGCACCTCTTTGGCACCGTCCTGCTTGAGATCGAGGGTCAGGGACTCCTTGGAGCGGTTGAGCCAGACGAAATGGCTTGCGAGGCCCTTCACCGTCCTGTCGTATCCGCGCGCGAAGTCACCCACCTGCG
Source organism: Rubrobacteraceae bacterium (assembly GCA_029240775.1). Lineage (GTDB taxonomy): Bacteria > Actinomycetota > Rubrobacteria > Rubrobacterales > Rubrobacteraceae > JALYGY01. The sequence continues at coordinate 1,628 of JARDZQ010000191.1, forward strand.
GGCGTTCGACCTTGACCACCCGCGCCCCGAGGTCCGCGAGCTGGCGGGTGGCGAATGGCGCCGCCACCGCCTGCTCCAGGGAGACGACTGTAACTCCTTCGAGCGGCAGCATCAGAAAGACCTCGGCAGTCCGAGAACGTGCTCCCCTACATAAGAGAGGATGAGGTTGGTAGAGATGGGCGCCACCTGGAAGAGCCGGGTCTCGCGGAACTTGCGCTCGATGTCGTACTCGGCGTCGTAGCTGTAGCCGCCGAAGGTCTGCATCGCCGCGTTTGCAGCTTCCCAGGAGGCGTCTGCAGCCAACAGCAAGGCCATATTCGCCTCCGCGCCGCAAGGCTCGCCGCGGTCGAACAGCTCCGCGGCCCGGAAGCGCATCTGGTCAGCGGCCTCCACGCTTATGTGCGCCCGGGCTATGGGGAACTGGATGCCCTGGTTCTGTCCTATCGGACGACCGAAGACGACGCGCTCCTTCGCTCTGGCGGTGGCCCTGTCCACGAACCACCGTCCGTTGCCGATGCACTCGGCGGCTATGAGGATCCGCTCTGCGTTCATGCCGTCGAGAATGTACCGGAAGCCTCTGCCTTCCTCCCCGATCAGGCTGCTTGCTGGGACACGCAGGTCCTCGAAGAGTAGCTCGTTGGTCTCGTTGTTGATCATCACGCGCCGGGGCTTCACCGTCAGCCCGTCGCCCACGGCCTCGCGCAGGTCGATGAGGAACACGGAGAGCCCCTCGGACTTCCTCTGTACGTGATCCAGCGGCGTCGTACGGGCAAGCAGGACCATGAGGTCCGATTGCCGGACGCGGGAGATGTAGATCTTTCGCCCGTTGATGACGTAATGATCGCCGTCTCGCACGGCGGTCGTCCTGAGCTGGGTGGTGTCGGTCCCGGCCTCCGGCTCGGTCACGCCGAAGGCCTGCAGCCTCAGCTCGCCGCTCGCTATCTTCGGCAAGTACTCCCTCTTCTGCTCCTCCGAGCCGTGACGCAACATGGTGCCCATGACGTACACCTGGGCGTGGGCTGGCTGGGCGTTGCCTCCCGAACGGTTGATCTCTTCGAGGATGATCGTCGTCTCGGTGAGGGTCAGACCCAACCCACCGTATTCTTCCGGGATGAGCGCGCCGAGGTAGCCGCTCTTCGTCATCGCCTCGATAAAGGCTTCAGGGTACTCGCGTCTGGCGTCGAGCTCGCGCCAGTAGCCGTCCGGGAAGTCCGCGCACACCTCGCGGACTCCTCGCCGCAAGTCCTCGTATAGTCCAGGTCTCGCCACGTTATGCCGCCGGCAGCAGGTCTAGCACGTCGGGCTCCCGGTCCAGGCTCCAGACGCGACCGATGATACGGTCCATCTCCTCGTCTGTGGCCCCACCCTGGAAGGCGGCCAGGCTCCGGGCTTTCTCTTCCAGCTCCTCGCGGCTCAACGTGTTTCCGGGGTCCCCCTTCGGGACGTCTACGCGGGAGGTTATGTGTTCGCCGCCGGTCGTCTCTATCTCCACGAGCCCGATCCAACGCTGCGGATAGGCCGCGTCGATCTCGGGGTCGAAGACCATCTCGACCCGCTCGCTGAACTCGCGCAGCTCAGGGTCCTCCAGCGCCTGCTCGGTGAAGTCGTCGATCCCGGCGCTCCCCCCCTTGGCGATCAGGGCTAGCACGAACCCCATCGAGAACTTGGACTGGTGGATGGTGCGCGAGTCGCTCACGGGTCCGAGCACGTCTATCGCCGCGCCGTGCACGCGAGCCCGGACGCCCGCTATCTGATCGGCGCCAAGACCACGCTCCCTCATCTCTTCTAGAAGAGCGTCGGCGGCGGGGTGGGTGTGCCGGCAGGAGGCGTGGACCTTGAACGAGGTCTCAGATACCGCCCACCTCTCCCCGAACCCCTCGACGAGCTTCCCTGGGTCGGCGTCCGAGGACATCCCGGCGGCCATACCCTGCTCGCCTTCGAGAATCCGGGTCGCGCCGGTGAACCCGTCGCGGGCGAGATAGGCGGCGAGCAAGCCGTCGGATGCGGCCTTCGCGGTATGGAGCTGCTTGGAGTCCGCCGCGTCGCGCAGGAACTCCCACAACCCGGCTGCCTGGGTCCCTGCCGAACCGAGCGCGTGGAGCATGATCTCTTCGTCGGCGCCCAGAAGGTGGGAGACGGCGGCCGCCGCGGCGAGCGTGCCCGCCGTCCCGGTCGTGTGGAAGACCTTGTAGTGGGAGCGGCCGAGGAAGCTTCCCACCCTCACCCCCGTCTCGTAGCCGACCACCGAGGCGGAGATCAGATCTCGCCCCGAGGCCCCGGTCTGCTGGGCTGCGGCGAGGGCGGCGGGGAAGACCACGGTCGCAGGGTGAAACACGGAGGCGTTGTGGAGGTCGTCCTGCTCGACAACGTGCGAGGCGGCGCCGTTCACTAGCGCGGCGAAGAGCGGCGAGGAGCGCCGGCGGGAGGGCAGGATCTCACTCGGCCCTTCGGCGGGTCCCATCGTCTCGGCGAATCGTTCGAGTATGCGGACCGGCCGCGCGTTCTTGCCGGCGAGGGCCGATGCGGCCCAGTCGAGGAACAGTTCCTTCGTGCGCTCTACGACTCCGTCCGGCAGGTCCTCGAAGCGTAGCCCGGAGAGGAAAGAGGCCAGCTCACGGGTCGTCTGGGTACTCGTTATGCTCACTGGCCACCTCCGGGAGTGATCCTGGCGATCTTCGGGGCGTGACCCCGCCTGTAGACCATGATGGTGCGCTTGAAGGTGATGACCGTCCTCCCATCCTGGTTGTACCCGGTCGTCTCGACCGTCACGATCCCCACGTTCGGGCGCGACCTGGATTCGCGCTTCTCCAGGACCTCGGACTGGGAGTAGATCGTGTCCCCCTCGAAGACCGGCGCCGGGAGTCTTACCTCGTCCCAGCCGAGGTTGGCGAAGACGTTCTGGGAGATATCCGTCACGCTCTGCCCCGTGACCAGCGCGAGGGTGAAGGTAGAGTCAACGAGCGGCTTGCCGAACTCCGTCTGTGCGGCGTAGTTGTGGTCGAAGTGGACGGGTGTACAGTTCTCAAAGTACAAAACACGCCACCCTGCGATTTCGCACCACTTTGTAGAGTGATGATGTGGGCCGTCTGCGGTTCGGAAGACTATGAGAACTGCACATTGAGGTTGTTCTATTGGACCCACTAGACCATTTTACAGAGCAAGCGACGTTCGGCGCAGTATGCGTTCCCGCGCATACATCAGTCATCGTCACAAGATCTCGAAATACCTTTGGGTTGTCAAGGGATACATGATGTCGAGAGCCGGGAGTTCCGCACGGTTCTATGCAGTAACCTGGGTACGCA
>JARDZQ010000192.1 GCA_029240775.1 Rubrobacteraceae bacterium
AGCGTCGGGTTGGCCCTGCCCGTCCTGATGGTCGCGAAGTTGTGCTTCACGGCCTCGACGGCCCCCCGCATCCGGCGCTCGGCGGCCGTCAGGTCTATGACGTCAGACATCTTCAGCCTCCTCCCCCTGTCCCGTTTCCGGACGGCGCACCCCACACCAGAGAACCCACGCGCTCTCCCTGCAATATGCGGCGCACGTTGCCCGGTTTCAGTATATCGAAAACGATTATGGGGAGGTTCTCACCGCTGCACAGCGTGGCCGCCGTATGGTCCATGACGGCAAGGTTGTTGGAGAGGAGGTCCATGTAGTTGAGGCGGTCGAGGCGGACCGCGTCGGGCTCTTTGCGCGGGTCCTTGTCGTAGACGCCGTCCACGCGGTTTTTGGCCATCAGCAGGGCGTCGGCGTTGATCTCCAGCGCCCGCAGCGCCGCCCCCGTGTCGGTTGTGAAGAAGGGGTTGCCCGTACCCGAGGCGAAGATGACGACCCTCCCCTTCTCTAGGTGCCTGATGGCGCGGCGGCGGATGTAGGGCTCTGCGACCTCCTGGATCTCGATGGCCGACTGCACGCGAGTAGGTATGCCTCGCCCCTCGAGCGCTGCCTGCAGCGCCAGGGCGTTGATGACCGTGCCGAGCATAGCCATGTAGTCGGCGGTCGCGCTCTCTATGCCGAGTTCGTCGGCGACCTGGGAGCCCCTGAAGATGTTGCCGCCACCGACGACGATGGCGAGCTCGGCCCCCGCCTCGACCGCCTCGAGGACCTGCGTAGCGGTCGTCTCGAGGCTTCCGGATCCTATGCCGTAGCCGTTCTCCCCTGCGAGGCTCTCGCCTGAGAGCTTAAGGACGACGCGGCGGACGGGCCCAAGCTCCGAGAGGGGGCCTCTCGCGCCTCCTGCGGCGTCGCTCCCGGGTCTTTCGGTCCCTTCCAAGGCGTCCCTAGATCGCGTAGCGGACGAAGCGCCGCACGACGACGTTCTCGCCGACCTTCTGGACGGTCTCCTGCAAGATGTCGCCCACGGTCCTGTCCAGGTCCTTGACAAAGGGCTGCGTAAGCAGGGCCCGCTCGGAGATCCACTTCTGCATGCGTCCCTCGACGATCCTGGATGCTATCTCCTCGGGCTTGCCCATCTCGGCGACCTGCTTCTCGACGATGCGCCGCTCCTCATCGAGCTCGGCGGCCGGTATGTCTTCCGGCGCGACCGCAAGGGGCTGCGGCTGGGCCGAGGCGACGTGCAGCGCGACGTTGTGCGCGAACTCCCTGAACTCGGGCGTGCGGGCCACGAAGTCCGTCTCGCAGTTCACCTCGATGAGCACCCCGACGCGACCGTTGAAGTGGATGTAGGCGTCGATGAGCCCCTCCGACGCCTCGCGCGAGCTCTTCTTGGCGGCAAGGGCCTGCCCTCGCTCCCTGAGCACCCGCCTCGCCCCCTCGAGGTCGCCGCCGGACTCCTCCAGCGCGTTCTTCACGTCCATCATCCCCGCGGCGGTCTCCTCGCGGAGCTGCTTGATCTTCTCTATCGTGCTAGCCAAGCCTTATCTCTCCTCGTTCTCCTCCGAAGGCGCCGCCTCGGCTCCCTCGGGCTCGGTGTCGTCCTGCTCGACGCCGGCCTCCGCCTCCTCGGGTTCCCCTGCCTCGGAGTCCTCGACCTCGGCCGATGGGCCGGCCTCCGGTTCGGCGGTCTCGACAGCCGCCGTGTCGACCGCGGCCTCCGGAGTGGGCTCGGGTTCGGTGGTCTCGGGCGTATCTTCCACCGCCTCCGCGTCTTCGGCCTGATCGGCTTCGCCGGCTGCCGCCTCCTCGCTCTGGGCCTCGGTGTGAGCGTTGGTCACAGGCTGGGACGTCTCCTCGGCGGCGATGCCTTCGGCAACCTCCTCCGAGATCTGCGCCTCCTCGACGACCGGCGGAAGCGGGCGGTCGGCGGCCGGGACCGCCTCCTCGCCGCGAGCCTGCACGATTACATCTCCTATGAGGCGCGAGATGAGGGTTATCGACCGGATCGCGTCGTCGTTGCCTGGGATGACGTAGTCGACGACCTCGGGGTCGCAGTTGGTGTCGGTGAGCGCGACTACAGGGATCTTGAGTCGGTTGGCCTCCTTGACAAGCAGCTCCTCGCGCTTGGGGTCTATGACAAAGACGGCTCCGGGGAGACGCTCCATCTCGGTTATCCCGGCGAAGTTGCGCCTGAGCTTCTGGTACTCGCGGGTGAGCGCGAACCAGTCCTTGCCCGAGCGATCCTCTTCGGGGGTCTCTTCGACCCGGCGCGCCAGGTCTTTGAAGTACTGGATGCGAGGCTGGATCGTCTGGAAGTTGGTCAGGATGCCGCCGATGTAGCGCTCTGCTATGTAGGGCTGTCCGCTCCTGAGTGCCTGCTCGGCGATCGGGATCTGAGCCTGCTTCTTGGTGCCGACGAAGAGGATCTCGCGGTCCGCCTCGGCGACGCTCCGCACGAAGTTGAGGGCCTTATCTAGAAGCGTGAGCGTCTGGTCGAGGTCTATGATGTGCACCCCCGCCCGCTCGGCGAAGATGTAGCGCTTCATCTTGGGGTTCCAGCGTTTGGCCTGGTGCCCAAAGTGCACCCCGGCCTCGAGCAGCTCTCTTATCCCTACGCGATCGGTCGTACTCTGCATGTTTGTTCTACCTCACTTTTCAGGTGGTTGGCATCCTCCGCCCGCGCCTCGCAATCCGTCTCTGGTTCCAGAGCGAACCACCACCCGGGCACCGTGGCCCTCCGGCGAGCGTGTGTGGTCACAGAAAAGAGGTTGCACCTGAGACAGCCAAACGCAACCTCTCGTCCGAGCCTCGCAGATGTTAGCACAAGGGCGGTGAGGCTTCTAGACGACGGCCCTTCTTAACTTCTCCCGGTCGGCGCGGGGTTCTCCGAGAGGGCCTCGCGCAGCTTGGCCAGGGCAGCGTGCAGTATCTGCGAGATGCGTCCCTCTGTGAGGCTCATAGCGCCCCCAATCTCCCTGAGAGTCAACCCCTCGTAGAAGTAGAAGGTGGTAACCACGCGTTCTTTCTCCCCGAGGCCCTGTATCGCCTCTACGAGCCGCGCCCGCACCTCGGCCGCCGCCGCGGCGGATTCGGGATCCACGGCGTGCCCGTCCGCGACGGTCTGGTGCAGATCGCGCCTCAAGCCGTTCTTACCGTCGATGCAGGCCTCGAGCGAGCCAACCTGCACCTGCCAGAGGCGTGCGAGGAACGCCCGGTGCTCGGAGACTCCTACGCCCACCTCGCACGCGACCTCCTCCTCGGTAGGCGTGCGCCCGAGCCTCTGGGCCAGCTCGCTCCTCGCCGACTCCACCTCCCGAGCCCTGCGGCGCAGGCTGCGGCTCAACGGATCCAAACGCCTCAGCTCGTCGAGGATGGCCCACCTTATCTTGGAGATTGCGTAGGACTCGAACTTGGTCCGGCGCGCAGGATCGTAGGTCTCGACGGCTTCGAGCAACCCGAATATGCCCCAGGAGAGTACGTCCTCGTGCTCGACGGGCCAGATAGCGCGCGCCGCGACCCTGCACGCAACGTAATTGACAAGGGGAGAATAGTTGACGACTAGCCTGTCCCTCAAGACCCTGAGCTCGCGCTCGGCCCTCCCGCGGTCAGCGGCGGAGACGCCCGCGAGCGCGTCGCGCGCCTCCAGATAGCGTGACCACAGCCAGCCGAGCGTGCCTCGCGTCACAGCGACGTCCTACGCACGAAGGCCCCTCCCGTCCCGCGCGCGACGTAGCCCTTGAGCTCCAGCAGGGCGAGCGCCGAGAGCACCCGGGGCGTCTCGATGCCGCTGCGCACCGAGATCTCGTCCACCCCCGTAGGCCGGAAGCCGACACCGGCGAGCACCGCGGCCTCGCCCTCCGGCAACGAGTCCGGAACGGGTGGCTCAGCGGCAGCCGGGCCGGGCAGCCGGTCGGTCCCCTGCGCGTACGTTTCCACGAACTCCGCGAGGTCCCAGAGGACGCCGGCGCCGTCGCCGAGGAGCCTGTTGGAGCCGGCACACTCCGGGGTCCCGAGCGGTCCGGGCACCGCCCACACGTCCCGGCCGCACTCCGCGCCGTGGCGGGCCGTTATGAGGGCGCCGCTCTTGTGCGGCGCCTCGACGACGACGACGGCGTCGCCGAGGCCGGCGATGATCCGGTTTCGCGCCGGAAAACGCCACGCGAGCGGCGGCTCGCCCAGGTAGTATTCGGAGACGAGCGCGCCCGCTTCCCTTACGCGCCCGAACAAGACCCGGTTGCCCCTCGGGTAGACGACGTCTATGCCGCAGCCTAGCACCCCGACGGTCGGACCGCCTGCCTCCAGCGCCCCTTGATGGGCGGCCGCGTCCACACCCAAAGCGAGCCCGCTGACGACGCACACCCCGCGTTCGCCTAGAGCACGGCCCAGGGAGCGGGCCGACTCGAGGCCGGTCGGCGACGCGGCGCGTGAGCCGACGACGGCGACGGCGGGGGCGTCGGGCACCTCGCCGTGCACGTAAAGCGCGGGAGGAGAATCAGGCATCTCCTTGAGACGATCAGGGTGCCCCTCATCGACCGGCGTGTGAACGCAGATCCCACGTCGCGCCAGAGCCCCGTCCATCGCCCCGGGGTCGAAGGTCTCCTTGAGTTCCTCGAAGGTCCGGGCGGCTCTCTCCTTCATCCCCGCTCGTGAGGCCACCTCCGCTGCCGGCACCTCCAGCAGCCCATCCACCTCCCCCAGGCGGGAGACGACGCTCGCGCCGATCCGAGCCTGCAACAGCGAGAGGAAGAGGTAATGAGATCTCGGGCTACCGGCCAACGAAGCGGGCCCTCCTGTAGTTGAGCGCCTCGGCGACGTGCTCCGCCGCTATCTCATCCCCGCCGGCGAGGTCGGCGACAGTCCGGGCGACGCGCAGGACCCGGTCGTGGCCCCGTCCTGAGAGCCCCATCCGGTCTAT
>JARDZQ010000193.1 GCA_029240775.1 Rubrobacteraceae bacterium
CCGCACTATGGCGTTGGACTCCCAGAGCACGAAACCGTCGTCGGAGATCGTCGGCACCAGACCGTTGGGGTTCAACCGGAGGTACTCGGGCTCCCTGTTACCGCCGAAAGGACCGCCGAGATCGGCGCGCTCGTAAGGGATGTCCAGCTCTTCGCAACACCACAGAACCTTCTGGACATTAATGGAGTTGATCCGCCCCCAGATCCGCAGCACTCACCCTCCGAGCGTCTGGTTCGGCAGCCACGTGACCAGGCCAGGGAAGAGAGCGAGGATGACGATCCCGACCGCCAGGACGGCCACGTAGGGGAGCGAGCCCGCGAGTATGTCCCGCAGCGGGATGTCGGGTGCGATGCCCTGCACCACGTACAGGTTCAGGCCTACGGGCGGTGTGATGAGGCCCATCTCCATATTCAGGGTCATCACAACCCCGAACCACACCGGATCGAAGCCGAGCTCTGTGATGATCGGGAACAGAACCGGCATGGTGACGAGGATGATCGCCACCGGCGGGATGAAGCACCCCAGGAACAGGAACAGCAGGTTCATGATCACGAACACCACCCACCTGTTGACCTGGAGGTCGGCCACCAGTTGCGCCAGCTCCTGAGGGACGTCGAGGAAGCTCAACACCTGGCCGAGCACCGCAGAGAAGGCGACGATCATCAGGATCATCGTGCTTGTCCGTGTCGTCTCCAGAGCTATGTCCATGATGTTTCTCAAATTCACGGAGCGATACAGGAGGGCGACCAAAATAAGGGCCAGTAAGGCCCCCACGCCCGCGGCCTCGCTTGGGGTTGCGATCCCCAAATACAGGACGCCCAGGACGCAGGCGATAAGCACGGCAAAGGGGATCACCTTGGTTAACACCCCAAAGCGCTGCCCCCAGGTGTAGCTCTCCTCCCCGCCGATGACCTGCGAGGTCTCGCCGCTCTCTCCCGCGTCGGTGGTTTGCTGCTGGAAACGTCCGCGCCTCCTGCTCGATAACACCACTGCCAGGATCCACAGGCAGAAGAGCAGCGTGACCAGGATGCCCGGCACGACGCCGCCCAGGAACAGGCGGCCGATCGACGTCTCCGTGGCTATCCCGTACAGGATCAGGGTGACGCTCGGCGGTATGAGTATGCCCAGCGTACCCCCCGCGACTATCGCCCCCGTCGCGAGCCCGTTCGGGTAGCCTCGCTTTGTCATCTCGGGGATGGCTATCCTCCCGATCGCGGCGGAGGTGGCGGGGCTCGAACCGGTCAGGGCGGCGAAGACCGAGCACGCCATCACTGAGCTCATGGCCAGTCCGCCGGGGAGCCGGCCAACCCACACGTGCGCGGCCTCGAGCAGATCCTGGCTCGCTTTGGAGTGGCCGAAGATCGCGCCCATCAAGACGAAGAGGGGAATGGCCAGCAACCCGAAGTCGTTTAGCGAGGCGAATACGAAATCGGCGAAGAAGGCGAACTCTGCCGGCGTGAGGAAGAGCCCGATGGAGATTAGCGCGGTCAGGCCGAGCGCGAAGGCAACGGGTATACCTATGGCAAGCGTCAACAGCAGGATCAAGCCGACGATGGCCCCTATCGTCAAAACGCTCACCGGTTCCGACCTCCTTCGAGATCATCATCCGCCGGGTGGTCGTTGCTTCTTAGCAGCTGAAATCTCTGGACCACTATGACAAGGTATTGAAGCGCGATAAGGGTCATGCCCAGCGGCACGATGAGATACGGGTAGGTCAGCGGCACGTTCCACGCGGTGCCTGAGGTCCTGCCCGCCTCGGTGGTCTCCCACCACAAGAAATAGGCGATGACTGCCACGACCGCGACGAACAAGAAGCCCAGGACCGAAGCCAACAGCCTGACGTAAAGTCGGGTCTTCTCCGGCAAGCGCTCTACGATCAGTGAGAGGTTCACGTGATCGCCGTGCTTGAGCCCGTATGCTCCGCCCACGAAGGCGGCGAACATCAAGAAGTAGGTCGACAGCTCCAGCTGCCACACGGTAGAGGCGCCGAGCACGTACCGCAGAAAGACGCCGTAGCAGACTATCAGCATCGAAGCCAGGATCAGTACGGCGCTCGCGTAACCCGCAAGCTCGGAGAGACGCTCTATGTAGCTAAGGAGTGCAGACCTTCGGTTTCCCGGTCCGCTCACGCGAATACCCCCTCGACGATACTTCGAGGGGCGGGCGCCGCACTGGCGCCCACCCCTGTTCCTACCCTACTTGTCCGGCACCTGGCTGGCGAGCTCGATCAGCTCCTGACCACCCTCTACCTCACCGGCGAAATTCTCCCAGACCGGCTGGGAGGCCCCCTGCCACTCCTCGAAAGACTGGTCGTCCATCTGCACGACGTTCACGCCCGCTTCTTCGAACTCTTCATCGACGCGGACATCATCCTCCTCCGATGCGGTATAGGCGTACTCCTGCAGCTCAGCGCCCACCTCCTCGAAGATCCTCTGCTGCTCGGGCGTCAACTCTTCGAACTGCTCCGTGCTGATAATCAGGGGCTCGAACATAAACCAGAACGTGTTCCCACCCGTGGGAGAGGTGTAGGACTCGACCTGCTCGTAGAGCCTGTACGAACTGAACGAAGAGGTGGACGTTACCGCGCTGTCCAGGGTTCCGGTCTGCATGGCGTTGTAGATCTCCGAGGAGTCCATGCTAGCGAGCCCGAAACCTACCCGCTTGAGCATCTCCTCCACCCTCGGACCCGCGGCGCGGGTCACCGTCCCGGACTGCACATCGTCGGGGGAAACTATAGGGTCTCCTTCCTTGACCCCGATCGCACCCGCGTTCCAGACCCAGGTGAGGACCTTGACCCCGTTCTCCTCCGTCATCTGCTCTACCTTGTTCCCGATCTCCGCGTCCTGCCAGTTCTGCGCCTGGGCGTGGTTGCGCACCATCGCGGGCATCAAGGTGATGCTGAACGCCGGCACGTCGCCCGAGGCGTAGTCGAGTGGGTAGACGGACATATCCGTGGTTCCCTGCTCCATGGCCTGGTACTGTTGCTCGGGGTCCTCTATCAGAGAGTTGTTGGGGTAGATCTTGATAGTTACGTCTCCGTTGGTTTTCTCCTTTACCTGCTGCGCGAACCTCTGCGCCAGTACAGCGCGGAAGTCACCCTCGCCCTCGCTCGCGCCAGGCCACTGGTGAGACAGGCGCAGCGTTACCCCGCCGTCGCCTCCCCCGCTCTCCGCAAGCCCGCAGCCGACCAGCAAGCCGACCAGCAAGACCGCTCCTATACCGGACAGAAATCTCCGCCTTAGCGTCCCCATCTTCCCTCTCTCCTTACTTCGATAGCCAAGATCGAAATTCTGGTACTACCCGACTCAGTGAAATCGCTCCGCCAGGCGCCCCGTGCTTATAGCCCGGCCATGTCGCTTATCCCGCGTTCTCCTCCGATCCTCTTTTACCCCCTCCCCTAGACGGTTGTGGACCGCCCAAGTAACGTTGCCAGCATAGCCGAATAGTTCTTTTTCGGTCAAGGTTGCTCGACCTCTTAGACGCACATCACTCCGGGTCGGGACCCGGCGCCTCTCAGGAGGAGCTCTCAGCGCGGGAGAGCGGGCTCTCATCGGAGGCTCGGAGCCCGAACTGCGGTTCGTGTGGCAGAGAAGCGGCAGCGCACCGTCGCGCATCATCTCAACGCGCCTCGCTCGGATCGGTGGCGGGCGATGAGGGTAGCGGCCGAGCCAACCCCGGCATCGGCGACGGCGATAGCACGAGCCTCGGGGAAGGCGTCCGCGGCGAGACGGGCGAGAACGTCGCCGGGCGGCAGCTCGACGAAGAGCCGGACACCGAGCTCGAAGAGCAGGGTGGTGGCGTCGTGCCAGCGGACCGGCCGCTCGACGTTCCGGGCGAGGTCGTGACGGATCTCCTCGGGGCTACGCAGCGCGCGGCCGCCGACGTTGCTCACGTACGGGACGGTCGGCGGGTTCACCTTCGGGTCTTTTCATTCCGCGCGACGTACCCGGCCCCGCTAACTTACTAGACGACGCTCGCGACGGCACGTCTGGCGCCAACGCGCAGACCCGGACGGCAACGGCTCTGCTACTCGAGAGTTTGCCACAAGTAAAAACACGCAAGCGTGCGGTGGGGCCGCCACGGTACGGCGAGCGTCCTCAGGGTGGCTTCGTCAGGGGGCACCTGCAAGTCGTATGTCCTCTGCACCGCCCGGCGGATGCCGAGGTCGCCCACGGGCAGCACGTCCGCCCTGCCCAAGTGGAATATGAGGAACATATCAGCACTCCACTGCCCAATGCCCTTGACCGCGACGAGCCTTGAGGCGACCTCATCGTCGGGCAACTCGCGCAGTCTTGGGAGATCCAAGCCGTCTTCCAGCACGTGCCGGGCCAGGTCGCGGAGGTAAGAGATTTTGGGGCGGGAGAGCCCGCAGGCGCGCAGAGTCTCCTCGTCGGCGGCGAGGAGTTCCGCAGGCGTAGGAGGCCGGTGGTCGAAGAGAGCAGTAAGGCGTCCGTAGATGGTGCGGGCGGCTGCCGTCGAGAGTTGTTGGCCAACGATGGAGCGGATAAGGGCGCCGTAGGCGTCATCTGGCCGTCCACGGCGCCGCTCCTCGATGCTGAGCGGACCTATAGCTTCCACAAGTGAGGCCATCGTTGCGTCGCCGCAGGAGAGCAGGTGCAGAAAGCCTGCGTCCCCGCGGGAGTCGTAATCGCTGCTGGTGTCGTTCATGAGTTCTCCTGGTCGACTAGCTCAGTTGCTGAAAAGCGCGACGCGCCCGGTGGTTTGCGCCGAATGCCTTCGTCATTAGATACCTTCCTTCTAGAGAATTTTCTGCCGAAGCCCGGCCTGCTATCCTTCATCAGTAACAAGTACCCTACTATCTTTTTAGGAAGGGAGCCTCTCGGCTGGGCCTAAGGATTTGTGGTGTCATGAAAAGCTAGCCAAGACATGAGGACGGCAGC
>JARDZQ010000194.1 GCA_029240775.1 Rubrobacteraceae bacterium
AGAGGTAAACGGAGGAGAGATGACCGACAACGGACGCCTGAGCGTCGTAAACCCGGCCACCGAGGAGAGCATAGAGGAGATAGTCACAACATCCCGCGAGGACCTCGACAGGGCCGCGGGAAAGGCCCGGCGCGCCTTCGCCGAGTGGCGCAGCTTCGCCGGCCTCGACCGCGCCGAACTCTTCCACGAGCTGGCGAGCGATTTGCGCGACCACGCCGACGAGCTCGCGGAGATAATGACGCGTGAGGGTGGCAAGCCCTTTATCGAGAACCACGACGAGGTCACCTGGACGGCGGCCTGCTTCGACTACTACGGCGAGATAGCCCGCGATAACGTCGGCTACCTCCCCGCCCCCATCGAGCCCCAGCAGCTCGCGCTGGTAATAAAGGAACCCGTAGGCACCGTCGCCTGCATCGTTCCCTGGAACTACCCTCTTCTACTGGCGGCCTGGAAAGTCGCCCCGGCTCTGGCCGCCGGGAACGCCGTGATCCTGAAACCCTCCGAGCAGACGCCGCTGGCGACGCGCCGGATGGCCGAGCTGATCGAGGACCTGCCGGACGGGCTGCTGCAGATAGTCTACGGAGCAGGCGAGGTCGGAGAGATGCTGGTCAGGCACCCGGGCGTGGACATGGTGGCGTTCACCGGGAGCCAGGAGACGGGACGCAAGGTCGGGGTGGCCGCGGCGGAGCGCCTGATCCCCGCCAACCTCGAGCTGGGCGGGAAGGACCCTTTTATCATCTGCGACGACGTGGATATAGAGGTGGCGGCGCAGGGCGCCGTGTGGGCCGCGTGCCTGAACGCCGGGCAGGTCTGTACCTCCTCCGAGCGCTTCTACGTGATGAAAGGCATCGCCGACGACTTCGTCGAGGCGTCGAAGAGCTACGTGGAGAGCCTGCACATAGGCGACCCGATGGACGAGAGGACCGACATCGGGCCCATGATCAACGAGGAGGGGCGTGGGAAGGTCGAGCGCCACGTCGGGGAGGCCCTGCAAAAGGGCGCGAAGCTCGTCGCAGGCGGCGAGCGGTACGGCGAGAGAGGGTTCTTCTACAAGCCGACCATATTGACAGGCGTCGAACCTTCGATGACGGTCATGCGCGACGAGACCTTCGGGCCCGTGGTCCCGATAGTCCAGGTAGATACCCTGGACGAGGCCATAGAGCAGGCCAACTCAGTTCCCTACGGGCTCGGGGCGAACGTCTACACGCAGGACTTCGAGAAGATGCTCAAGTGCATGCGCGAGATCCGGGCCGGAACGGTGTGGATTAACGACCCGTTGACGGATAACGACGCAGCGCCTTTTGGCGGCCAGAAAGGCAGCGGCATAGGGAGGGAGCTGGGTCGCGAGGGACTCGAAGCCTTCCAGGAGTCCAAGCACGTCCACATCGACCCGAAGGTGGAGAAGAAGGAGTGGTGGTACCCATACGGCCCCGGCGAGGAGTCTGGACAGAGGACGATCTAGTGGCCTCTTCCCCCGAGCTAATCGCACCTGGAGTCCACCGGGTGGACGCGTCCGGGCTCTCGAACGCGATCAACGTGCTGCTCCTGGAAAACGACGACGGCCTGACGCTCGTGGACACCGGCGCCCCAAACAGCGTGGGACGTATCCGGGAAGCCATCGCCGCCTTGGGCTCTGGACCGGAGGACCTCAGGCGGATCTTCCTGACGCACCACCACCCCGACCACGCCGGCGGCCTGCTGGACCTGATGGAGTGGGCGCCGCAGGCGGAGCTCGGCGCGCCGCCGTACGAGGCGGAGATCATCTCCGGCCGGCGCGCGCGAGACGTGCCCTCGAGCGCCATCTTCAGGCCCATCGCTAGACGTCAGAAGGTGCCGACCGCGCCGGTCGGGAAGGTGCTGCGCGAGGGGGACCTCGTCTCGGGCTTCCGCGTCGTCCCCACGCCGGGCCACAGCCTCGGGCACGTCTCGCTGCTGCGGGACCCGGACGGCCTGCTCTTCACGGCCGACGCCTTCGGCTGTTTGCCGCGCAAGATCCGGGTCGGCGTCCGCAAGGCGCTGTGCACAGATCCTCAGCTGGCGCGGCGCTCCGCGCAGAGGCTTCTCGGGGAGGATTTTTCGACCGTGATCTTCGCCCACGGCAGGACCCTGCGAAAGGACGCGAAGGAGCGGCTGCGCGAAGCCGTCGCCAGGTGCAATTACTGAGCAGATAGAAGTATGACGAGACGCTCGAAGAAAGGAGAGCTCACGGTGGACACAAAGAAGAAGAGGGTGCAGAACTTCGTCGGCGGGGAGTACGTCGAGGCCTCGGACGGCCGGTCCTCCGACCTCATCAACCCGGCGACGGGCGAGGTCTTCGCTGAGGCGCCGGTCTCCAACGGGGCCGACGTGGACAGGGCTTTCGAGGTCGCCGACAGGGCCTTCGAGACGTGGCGCGACACGACCCCGTCCGAGAGGCAGCTCGCCCTGCTCAGGATCGCCGACGCCATCGAGGAGCGGGCCGAGGACTTGGTGCGCGCCGAGTCGGAGAACACGGGAAAGCCCATAGGGCTCACGATGGAGGAGGAGATCCCGGCGATGGTGGACCAGATCCGCTTCTTCGCCGGCGCCGCCCGAGTACTTGAGGGCAAGTCCGCCGGGGAGTACCTCGAAGGGTATACCTCCATTATCAGGCGCGAGCCCGTCGGCGTCTGCGCCCAGGTGACGCCGTGGAACTACCCGATGATGATGGCCGTCTGGAAGTTCGCGCCTGCGATCGCCGCGGGCAACACAGTGGTCCTCAAGCCGAGCGACACCACGCCCATCACGACCGTCATGCTCGCCGAGATGGCCGCGGAGTTCCTGCCCGAGGGCGTCTTCAACGTCGTCTGCGGCGACAGGGACACCGGGCGCGTCCTTGTAGGGCACGCCACGCCGCAGATGGTCTCGATCACCGGCTCAGTCCGGGCCGGGATGGAGGTCGCTAGAGCGGCCGCCGACGACCTCAAGCGGGTGCACCTCGAGCTAGGCGGCAAGGCACCGGTCATCGTCTTCGACGACGCCGACCTCGAAGCGGCAGCCGAGGAGATCGCGGGCGCCGGCTACTTCAACGCCGGGCAGGACTGCACCGCCGCGACCCGCGTCCTCGCCGCGCCAGGGGCTTACGACGACTTCGTCGCCGCCCTCACAGAGCAGGCGATGAACACGAAGACCGGAGACCCCGAAGACGAGGACGTCCTCTACGGACCCCTGAACAACCCCAACCAGTTCGAGCACGTCTCCGGCATGGTCGAGAGACTCCCAGGCCACGCCGAGGTCGTCACCGGCGGGGGCCGGGTCGGCGAGAAGGGCTTCTTCTTCTCCCCCACCGTCGTCTCGGGGTTGCACCAGGACGACGAAGCTTCGCAGACGGAGATCTTCGGCCCCGTCATCACCGTCCAGCCGTTCTCCGACGAGGACGAGGCGGTCCGCTGGGCCAACGGTGTGAAGTACGGCCTCGCCTCGAGCGTGTTTACCAAGGATCATGGCCGGGCCATGCGGGTCAGCCGCCGCCTGGACTTCGGGTGCGTCTGGATCAACACGCACATTCCGCTCGTCGCCGAGATGCCGCATGGCGGCTTCAAGCACTCGGGCTACGGCAAGGACCTCTCGATGTACGGCTTCGAGGACTACACCCGAATAAAGCACGTCATGACGAGCCTCGGCTGAGAAGGCTTCGAGGGTCTTTCTGGCGTCGTACGTGCTGCGGTAGAAGCGCCTGTCTATAAATGACTGGATGCGCCGCCTCAAGGGGTTGAACAGGTCTGCGATCACGAGGGTGGAGGCTACGACCGCTAGGGTGAACTGCTCGCCGGTGAGAACGACGAAGATCCACTGTAACAGGACGATGCCCCGAAGTAGAGCGCCACGAGCGTCACCGTGAGCAAGCCGTAGACGAGGGTGCGATTGATGAGGAGGTCTATCTCGTAGAGGCGGTAGCGAAGATCAGCACCCAGCCGATGGTGTTTCGTGGTTGGCGTGAGAGGATCAGCGCGGCGACTGTGGCAAAGGCCATAGGCGTTGCGAGCGAAATCAACGCATCGCCGGGAGCTGAAAGAGTTTGGTGGAACCAGCCTGCCTCAGCTGAGTGACCCCGGACGTTATGATTACGAGGCACGTCATAAGCCCGTACAGTGGCCAAGCCAGCCAGGCCGCAGCGCGGTAGCCCAAACTCGCGATCCTCCGGTTCTGTCTCCTTGCGCCTTCCATTACAACGACACCGCACAGTACCACCATCTGCGGAACGTTACGGCAACCGCTACGGGTCGATGATCTCAGCTTGGCGAACACGTTCGTCACAAACCGGTAGCGCGTCTCGCTCCCCGCTAGCAACGCCAAAGTAACAGCAAAAATCACGCAATTGCGTGATGCGTCGCGTCCTCAACTTCTGAGACCATTCTTGTGCACTTGATAACGAGAGAAGAGGTGAGCCGGTGTTGGAGCAGAGGGCTGTGGTCCTTTACGTCAGGAAGCGATCCCTGCGCTGCTGGCGCGCCAGACGCCTCTTCGCGCGCAGGGGGTATCGTGTCGAGGTCGTCGAAATGACGAACGGCGCGGCGGCACGCCCCACGCTCAAGCAGCTCGGGCAGAGCGCCTACCGGGAGACGGTACCCTACGTCTTCGTCGACCACCGCCCGGTCGGAGGCTTCGGTACCATCAAGGCCCTCGACTACTCTGGCGACCTCGAGCGCCTGGTGCGGGGCGAGATCTAGCCCGCGCAGGAGAGGTGCCGGACGCGGATTACGCGCGGTTACCGTTGGGTACAGTCACTGTACATCCGCGAGACGGAGGAGATTCACGTGGGCAGAAGGCGCAGGGGGGCTCAGGGAAGAGCGAAAGGGCGCGTGCGGGACCGGGTGCGAGATCGCGGGCAAGGGCACACGCAGCAGGGGCGCCCGCAGCACGGAGGAGGCTCGGGAACGAGG
>JARDZQ010000195.1 GCA_029240775.1 Rubrobacteraceae bacterium
CTACCGTCGGCCTGGACCCCTCGACCGGGGAGACGAGGTTCGCCTTCGGGAACATACAGCTCTACGGTGGTATCGGGTTTTTGGAGGTCACCATCGGGCTCTTCGCCATCGCCGAGGTCGTGACGCAGCTCAAGACCGGGACGCCCGAGCCGATCCGGGCCCGCTACCGCGAGATGTTGCTCACCTGGAACGACTGGCGCCGCAGCCGGATGTCGATCCTGCGGGGCGGCCTGCTAGGCTTCATGGTGGGGACCATACCCGGTGTCGGCGCCACGCTGGCCTCCTTCCTGGCCTACGACCTCGAGCGCCGGGTCTCCCCGCGCAAGGAGGAGTTCGGGAAAGGAGCCATCGAAGGGTTGGCTGCCCCGGAGGCGGCGAACAACGCCTCCTCCAACGCGGCGTTCGTGCCGCTCCTGACGTTGGGAATACCGAGCTCGGCCACCGCCGCCGTCTTGCTGGGAGCGTTCCTGCTCTTCGGCATACAGCCGGGGCCGCTCCTCATGGAGGAGCAGCCGGAGGTGGTGTGGGGTCTGCTGGCCTCTTTCTACATAGGTAACATCATCCTGCTGGTCATGAACTTGCCACTGGCGCCCCTCTTCGCCTCCATGCTCAGGATGCGCTACGAGATGATGTATCCGCTCATCATCCTCCTCAGCTTCCTCGGCGCCTACGCGGTCGAGAACAGGCTGTGGGGCATGTGGCTGGCCCTGGCCTTCGGCGTGATCGGCTACTTCATGAAGCGCTACGGCTACCCCGCTCCGCCGGTTATCCTGGGCCTCATCATCGGCGGCATCATGGAAGAAGCGCTGGTGCAGACCTCTTCGATAAGCGGGGGAGACTTTACCATCTTCCTCAGGCGGCCCATAGCCCTCCTGCTGTTCGGGTTCGCCTTGGTGATCATCCTCGGACCCTTCATCATCAAAGCGGTGAAGGTGTTGACCCAGAGGGCGGCGGTGAGTGAGCGGTAGCATATGTAGGGAGAGGACGCTGTAGAAACTACGCTGGACGGGGGTTCACTAGATGTTGGCGCTCGAGAAGCTGAAGGTTCTGGACCTCACCCAGGTTATGGCCGGCCCGTTCTGCTGCCAGGTACTGGCGGACATGGGAGCGGACGTGACCAAGATAGAGCCGCCAGAGACCGGGGACCAGACCCGGAGGTCGCTGGGGTTCAGGATGAAGGGCGAGGACACCGCCGCCTTTATCGCCATAAACCGCAACAAGAAGAGCATAACGCTCAACCTCAAGGAGGATGAGGCGCGCGAGATCTTCTACCGCCTCGCCCGCGCGGCGGACGTGGTCGTCGAGAACTTCCGCCCCGGCGTGACCAGGAAACTCGGCGTAGACTACGAGACGATAAAAGAGATCAACCCGCGCATCATCTACGCGAGCGTCTCCGGCTTCGGGCAGACCGGACCCTATGCCACGCGCCCCGGCTACGACCTGATCGCCCAGGGCATGTCCGGTGTGATGAGCGTCACCGGAGAGCCGGGAGGCCCCCCCGCGAAGTGTGGCGTCCCCATCGGGGACCTCTCGGCGGGCCTCTTTTGCGCCTTCGGAATCCTCTCCGCCTACATCGCCCGCGAGGAGACCGGGCGCGGGCAGTACGTGGACACCTCGCTCTTCGAGGGCCCCCTGGCGTTCTCCATCTGGGAGAGTGCCGAGCTGTGGGCCACGGGGCGCATCCCGCAGCCGTTCGGCTCCGCTCACCGGCTCACCGCCCCCTACCAGGCTCTGAAGACCCGTGACGGCTACATCAACATCGGCGCGAACAACCAGCGTCTCTGGGCGCGGCTCTGCAAAGCCATCGGGCGCGAGGAGCTGATCGAGGACGAGCGCTTCGACACCAATGCCGACCGGATGGCCAACCGCGCGGAGCTCGCCGGGGAGCTGGAGAAGACCCTCGAGGAGAAGGATACCGACGAGTGGATGGAGATCCTGCTTGAGGCCGGCTTCCCGGCGGCCCCGATCTACAACTACAAGCAGGTCTTCGAGGACCCGCACACCCTGGCCCGCGAGATGATGGTGGAGATGGAGCACCCGGTCGAGGGGACGGTGAGGGGCCTGGGCATCCCCGTCAAGCTGAGCGAGACGCCCGGCGAGATACGCCGCCCCGCCCCCCTGCTAGGTGAACACACGGAGGAGACGCTCACGGGGCTCGGGTATTCTAAAGGGGAGATAGCCGATCTCCGGGAGAGGAAGGTAATATGATCGAGACCGACCAGCTGCTGTACGAACGCCGAGGTTCCACGGCGTTTATCACCTTCAACCGTCCCGAGGCGCGCAACGCGATGACCTGGGAGATGTACGAAGCGCTCTTCGCGTGCTGCGAGGCGGTGGACACCGACGAGGAGGTCCGCGTCCTCGTGCTGCGCGGCGCGGGGGACAAGGCGTTCGTCGCCGGCACGGACATCAAGCAGTTCCACGAGTTCGAGTCCGGCGAGGACGGCATCGCCTACGAGAAGAGGATGGAGCGGATCATCGGACGGTTGGAGGAGGTGCGCAAGCCCACCGTCGCCGTGATCGACGGCTACGCCATCGGGGGCGGCCTCTCCATCGCCTCCGTGAGCGACCTGCGAATCTGCACGCCGGAGGCGAAGTTCGGGATGCCCATAGCCCGCACTCTTGGGAACTGCCTCTCCATCGAGAACTACGCCCGGACGATGGTGCTCATCGGTCCGGCGAGGACGAAGGCCCTGATCTTCACCGCCCGCATGTTCTCGGCCGAGGAGGCTCTGGCCGCAGGGCTCGCCACCGAGGTCGTGCCGCGCGAGGAGATCGACGGCCGCGTCGAGGAGCTTTGCGCCGCGCTGGCGTCGCACGCCCCGATCACCATGCGCGTCACCAAGGAGGCCCTCAGGCGCCTTACGCTCGCCGGGATGCCCGACGCGGAAGACCTGATCCGGGAGACCTACGGTAGCCAGGACTTCCACGAGGGCGTCGCCGCCTTCACCGAAAAGCGCCGCCCGGCCTGGCAGGGACGGTAGCCGGACCTTACGAGGGGAGATTGTTTTGCTTGAACCGTTTTTTGGCGCACTCGACGGCCACAGGCCGCGGATGGCTGAGGACGCCTTCGTAGCGCCTGGGGTCGTGGTGGTCGGGAGGGTCCGCATCGGGGCGCGCTCCAGCGTCTGGTACGGGAGCGTGCTGCGCGGCGACGACGAGGAGATCCTGGTAGGCGAAGACACCAACGTCCAGGACCTCTCCCTGATGCACGCCGACCCCGGCTTCCCGGCTGTGCTGGGGAACCGGGTCACGGTCGGACACAGGGCCATCGTGCACGGGGCCACCGTCGAGGACGACGTGCTCGTCGGGATGGGCGCCATACTGCTCAACGGTGCCCGGGTAGGCTCCGGCTCCGTGGTCGCGGCGGGCGCCGTGGTAACGTCGGGGACCGAGGTGCCGGAGAACTCGCTGGTGGCCGGCCTCCCCGGGAAGGTGCTCCGAGAGGTGCGCCACTCGGACCGGGAGATGATCCAGAACGCCTTCGAGAGCTACGTCCGCAAGTCGGGGGTCCACCGGGGGGCGGAGCCTTTGAGCCCGCGCGAGGTAGGCGTCAGTTGAACGGCGCGGGACCGCTCGCCGGCACAACCGTCGTCGACCTCACCCGGGCGCTGGCCGGCCCCTACGCGACCATGATGCTGGCCGACGCTGGCGCCGAGGTGATAAAGGTCGAGCGCCCCGGGAAGGGCGACGACAGCCGCGGGTGGGGCCCGCCGTTCGTCGGCGAGCCGGGCGACGAGCAGTCGACCTACTTCCTCTCCGTGAACCGCAGCAAGAAGTCCGTGGTGCTCGACTTCAAGAGAGTGGAGGACCTGGAGAAGCTGAGGTCGCTCATCGACCGGGCCGACGTGCTCGTCGAGAACTTCCGCCCTGGCGTCATGGAGAAGCTGGGTCTGGGAGAGGCAGAGCTTGAGGGACTCAATCCCCGGCTCGTCTCGCTCTCCATCACGGGCTTCGGAGAGGGGGGGCCCGAGGGCCACCGGCCGGGCTTCGACCAGATCGTGCAGGGCGAGGGGGGCCTCATGAGCTTCACCGGGCCTTTGGGCGGCCCTCCGACGAAGGTAGGGGTGCCCATAGCGGACATTCTCGCCGGAATGTTCGGGGCCTTCGGCGTCGCCGCAGCGCTCGCCGAGAGGGAGCGTAGTAGCAGGGGCCAGCGGGTGACGGCCTCACTCCTGGGCGGCATCGTGGGCATCCACACCTTCCAGGGGACGCGCTGGCTCATCGCCGGCGATGTCCCCGAGCCGGGGGGTAACCGGCATCCGACCATCGCCCCTTACGGGGCGTACGAGTGTGCAGACGGGGAGATCAACATAGCGGTGGGCTCCGAGGGACTCTGGCGGAGGTTCGCGCCCCTCGTCGGCATCGACCCCGAAGACGGGCGGTTCGCCACCAACGGCGACCGGGCCGCCCGGGTGGACGAGCTGGAGAGGGTGATGGCCCCGGCGCTGGGGTCTGCGAGCGTGGACGAGTGGGTCGAGAGGTTGGACGAGGCCGGCGTGCCGGCGGGGCGCGTACGGTCGCTCGACGAGGTCTACTCCTCCCTGCAGGTACAGCATCTCGGGCTCGTGGACATCGTGGAGCATCCCACGCTCGGGGAGATCCGGCTTCCCGGATCTCCGCTCTCCTACGCCCGCTCCGGGAGACGGCCCGCCGAAGCTCCCCCCCTGCTGGGCCAGCACAACGCAGAGGTCTTCGGCGACCCCACGTGATGGGGCCGCGGCGCAGGGCGCTGCGCTAGACTTGTCCGACGATGGATCTCTGGCAGTATCTTATCCTGGGCCTCGCGGGCCTCTTCGGCGGCGTCCTCGCGGGGTTGTTCGGCGTCGGCGGGGGCGCCATCTTCGTCCCGGCGCTGGTCTACGGTGCGGGATGGAACATCGGCGAGGCCGTCGC
>JARDZQ010000196.1 GCA_029240775.1 Rubrobacteraceae bacterium
GTTCAGGGCGATGGCGAGCGAGGGGATCCTGGAGTTCCCCGTCATCGCCGCCAACGACGCCAGGTGCAAGTACCGCTTCGACAACCGCTACGGGACGGGACAGTCCACGATCACGGCGATAATGCAGAACACGAACCTGATGGTCGGCGGCAAGCGCGTCGTCGTGCTGGGCTACGGCTGGTGCGGCAAGGGGATAGCCCGCTACGCCGCAGGGCTGGGCGCCCGCGTGACGGTCTGTGAGATTGACCCGGTGCGCGGCCTCGAAGCCTACGCCGACGGCTTCGACGTGCTACCCGCGCTCGACGCAGCGGAGATAGGGGAAGTCTTCATAACGGCGACCGGGAGCACGGACGTGCTCACCGCGCCTCACTTCGAGCGGATGCGAGACGGCGCCATCCTCGCCAACGCCGGCGGGGTGGACGTGGAGATAGACGTGGAGGTGCTGAGGAGCACTTCCTCGGAGGTACGCGAGGTGCGGCGCAACGTCGAGGAGTTCACGACGGCTGACGGCCGGAAGCTGCACCTGATCGGGCGCGGCATGGTAGTGAACCTGACGGCCGGGGACGGGCATCCCGTGGAGATCATGGACCTGACGTTCGCGATCCAGGCCCTCTGCGCCCACCATCTGGCGAACAATCACGCCTCGATGGAGAACGGGGTCCACCTCCTGCCAAACGAGATAGACGACGAGGTCGCCCGCATGAAGCTCGACGCGGTTGGCATGGGCGTGGACGCCCTGACGCCCGAGCAGGAGAGTTTCCTTGCTAGCTGGCGCGAGTAGAGACGAGCCGGCGTCTCTACCCTGGCTCGTCTCTACGCGCGGTTTGCGAAAGGGTTGCGCCTTCCGCGGAGCAAAATTTATACAGGCTTTGAGGGCCGGGAAAGCCCTCCGCCAGGCACCCCTAAGAACCTCAAAAAACTCTTCCCCCGATAGTTCGTACATTCCGCAAACTGCTCTAGTCCTCGACCTTGACGTAGTAGCCTTCGCTGGGCGGGGCGTAGATGAAGCCGGCGTTCCGCGAGCCGAGGGCGGTGTTGACGATGACCGCGCCCCCATGGTAATCGAGCACCTCCGAGGTGTCGGTGAACTCCACCGAGACGATATCGTAGCCCGCGTAGCGGGCCTTGAGGTCTCGGGTGATGAGCGTGAGTTCCTCCGGACCGCGCGAGCGGGTGTCCACGAGGAGCCGCGCGGATCGAGTCCCTGCACCGTCATCCGGCGTCTTCTCCAGTACCTCGTAGGCGGGCACGGCGTCGGGCCGCTCGAAGCTACCTACCCGGATCCCGGCCAGCTCCCTCGAGGCCCTCCGCTGAGCCTCCTCGAAGACCCCGGGCGCGGGACGCACCTCGGGCGTCTCCAGAGCGGCGACCGGCTCCTCTCCTGCCCTCCACGCGAGAACGGCGGCGACGCAGAGGAGAATAACCGCTCCGAGGACGTGGGTCCTTGCGATGGACGGCGTCCGGAGGATGGCTGGATCTTGCGTCTATCCGGAGAAGAAGCCGGTGGTGTCCCAGATCAGGAACAGACCCTGGCTCGTCGGGTCGTGGGAGACGCTGATGAGCTTCCAGCTGTGCCTGGCGTTCTCGTTGATGGCGTCCTGCAACGCCGCCAGCGAGGCGCCCTCACCGCCGGGAAGCGGGACGTACTCGGCGTGGTAACGCTCGGCCTCAGGTACGCCGTGGGCTTCTCTCTCTCGCTCCGCCATAACAACCCTCCCTTTCCGTGAGCGGTCAGCCTGAATGATAGCGTTTTGGCGCTATCCGCGCGAACCCGGGATAGCCGGACTTCGGTGTGAACGGTTAAGCTATACGGCTTGCGGGAAGTATTAGAATATAAACTGTTGAAGATTTGTATATAAGAGGAGTATTTGAGATGTCAGAGACGTACGACGTGGTAATCGTGGGCTCCGGCCCGGCGGGGTACACGGCGGCTCTGTACGCCGCGCGCGCCAACCTCGACGTGCTGATGTTCCAGGGTTTCGAGGTCGGGGGGCAGCTCATGCTCACCTCGGACGTGGAGAACTATCCCGGATACCGCGACGGCGTGATGGGCCCTGACATGATGGACGACTTCGAGGCGCAGGCTTCTCGCTTCGGGGCGAAGATGCGCCCCGAGAACGTCGAGAGGGTGGATCTCTCCGAGCGTCCGTTCAAGCTGTGGGCCGAGGGCGAGCAGGAGCCCGTCCTCGCCAGAGCGGTTGTCATCGCCACCGGGGCCAAGGCCAAGTGGCTCGGGCTCCCGGGTGAGCAGCGCCTCATGGGCCGCGGCGTGAGCGGCTGCGCCACCTGCGACGGGTTCTTCTTCAAGGACAAGCGGGTCGCGGTCGTCGGCGGCGGCGACACGGCTATGGAGGAGGCGCTCTTCCTCACCAAGTTCGCCGCCGGGGTGCTCCTCATCCACCGCCGCGACGAGTTCCGGGCCTCCAAGATCATGCTCCAGAGGGCGCGCAACAACCCCAAGATCACCTTCCTCACAGACACGGTTGTCGAAGATGTTCTTGGCGAGGAGGGCGTCGAGGGGATAAGGGTCGGGAACACCAAGACCGGCGAGGAGCGCGATATCGAGGTTGACGGCTTCTTCGCGGCGATAGGCCACGCGCCCGCGACCGGCCTCTTCGTGGACCAGGTCGAGATGGACGAGGGTGGCTACGTCCTCCAGAAGGAGAACACCATGACGAGCGTGCCGGGCGTGTTCGCAGCCGGCGACGTCTCGGACAAGCGCTACCGTCAGGCCGTTACCGCCGCCGGCGACGGCTGCCGCGCGGCCATAGACGCCGAGCGCTGGCTCGAGGAGCAGGGCGAGGCAGAAGGGGCCGAGGACCCCGGCGTCTGGACCGCCGAGAAGGACAGGGAAGAGAGCGCGCCAGCCCGCACCGGCTAGGTCGAACCGCCAGGACTGAGGGGAGAGGACCGGAGCCTGTCGGTTCCGGTCCTTTTTCTGCGAGCCTCGAGAGCCTCAACTTCCAGCCAGAGAGCACCCCCGGTTTATCGGGAGTGGCCTCGTCCGGTACAATGCGCCGCCAGCATGAGCGAGAAGACCATACGGCTCGTGGAGGACGACCGGGATCAGGTGACGCTCACCACGCGTGCCCTCCGCAAGCACGGCATCGTCGCGGTGTCACGGCCGGCGTAAGAGCCTTCGCCGCTCACCACCTCGTCGAGGATGCCGGAGTTCGTCCTACTCGACGTGCACCTACCAAGGATGGACGGGCTCCAGGTCCTCGAGCGGCTGCGCGGGTACGAGCGGACGGAGCTTGTGCCTGTGATCCTGTTCTCGTCTTCGCGGGAGGAGATAGTCGAGGGCTACACGCTCGGCGCGAACAGCTACGTGACCAAGCCCGCCAACTTCGAGAGGTTCTCCGAAGCGATGCAGTACCTAGGCTGGTACTGGCTCAACCTCAACGAGTCGCCCTAGAGTTCCTGGCGTCCGGCCGAAGGCCAGCGATCCTGCGGAACCGCCCTGATCATGAACCCGAAGACGCCCGCCCACTGGTGCACGTCGAGCATGGAAGGTAAAGAGTCCGGAGAGAACGCTACCCGCTCGGAGCGCACGGCTACCGAGCGGGATACTCCTTGTCCGGTGGAGGAGCGCCCGGCTAGATTAGCCGCGAAGCCTCATGTAGACCGGCCGACAGAGAGTGCTGCCAGGGGACACGATTCCCATGCCCGCAAGATACCACCGATCAGCGCCGTTCTGAAGAGCGATCGGGCAGCTTACCTGGCGACCTCCGAACGGACCACCGGCGACCCGTACGGCGTGCCCCGGCGCACCACCAGGACGGGACAGGACGCGTTGCGGACCACCGTGTCAGAGACGCTCCCGGTGAGGGCACGCCGCAGCCTTCCGCGTCCCCGGCTGCCGACCACGATCACGGAAGCCCCGATCTCCTCCGCGAGCCTCGCGATCTCCCGCCCCGGCCACCCCATCCTGAGGTGGGATGCCGCGACGGTCCCGCCGGCGACCTTGACCCGCCAGGTGAGCTTCCTGAGCCTCTCCTGTGACTCGCGCTGGATCTCATCGTAGAGTTTGCAGTCGTGCCCGACGACGTCGGGGTCCTGCATCAGGAAGTTCGGCAGCCGCCCGACGTGGACCACGTGGAGCTCGGAGCCGGTCGCTTCGGCCTCCTCGACCGCAGCCCGTGCGGCAAGATCCGCCACCACCGACCCGTCGATGGCCAGCAAGACCCTGGAGTGCCAGCGTCCGCGAGACCGGCGGTGCGCTCCTTCGAACCCGTATTTGACCCGCATCCAGCCCCTTTCTCGAGCCCGGAGACCGGTAGGCCGGACTCACGAAAGCAGGCGGCGATGAAACGGCGATGATTGCACGATGAAGGAAGCATTCGCTCTCACCCCTCAAACGAAGGATATCTGCGTTCTCTTGGGAGAATTACTTGCCGCTTCTCAGGTAACCCTCGAACTCGTCCCAGGGGAGGCAGTTTAGGACGCTCTCCTTCTCGACCCACGCCCGGCGGGCCTGGGAGACGCCGAACTTCGCGAAGGAGAGAGCCGTCTCGTCGTGGGCGTCGGTGTCTATGGTGATGCGCACGCCCGCGTTTACCGCCTCCCTCATATAGGGGACCGAGAGGTCCAGGCGATCCACGTAGGCGTTGTGCTCCAGGGCCGTGTTCGTCGCTGCAGCCTCTCTGATGACGCGCGAGACGTCCACCTCGTAGGGGTCGCGGCGGTTCAGCAGGCGGCCCGTGGGGTGGCCGATAGTGCGCACGTGGGGGTTGTTCATCGCCCGGATGATACGCTCGGTCATCGCCTTCTCGCCGACGTTGAACGAGGTGTGGACCGAGGCGACGACGAAGTCCAGCTCGGCGAGGAGGACGTCTTCGTAGTCGAGTGTTCCGTCCTTCAGGATGTCCACCTCCGAGCCGCAGAGGAGCTG
>JARDZQ010000006.1 GCA_029240775.1 Rubrobacteraceae bacterium
TAAAGAGCAGGGTCGTCGAGCTCGAGGCCGGCGTCGAAGCGGGGTCGGCTCCCATATTCCTCCCAGTCGAGGCGCGGGAGCGGGACGCTGAGCTCTCCGTTCTCGGCCACGACGTTCCCTCGCGTGATGACCGTCTCGGGGCGGAATGATTCGAGGTCGGGGAGGAGCAAAAGGTCCGCCCGGCGGCCGATCCCTATGCCGCCTACCTGGCCGTCGATCCTGAAGAGCGTGGCGGGGTTGATGGTGACCATCTGGAGCGCCTGCATCGCCGGCACGCCGTTCTCGACGGCGAGGCGGAGCATCCCGTCGACGAGCCCCTGCTCCGCGACGAACTCGGGAGCGGGACCGTCGGTCGTCATGACGAGGCGGTGCGTGCTGACGCTGTCCTCGGTGACGGCGCGCAGCAGCTCGGGCAGGTCGGGCCGCAGAGAGCTGTAGCGGAGCATCGTCCAGATCCCGAGCCGCAGCCGGTTCAGGACCTCTTTCTTCGTGATGGCCTCGTGGTCGGCGTCTATCCCCGCCGCGGCCACCGGCTGCAGGCGTGATTCGGAGGCGCCACCGGTGTGGCCGTCCACGATCTTGCCCAGAGCCTTCGCCGCCCGGATGCCGGAGATGAGGTGCCGGTCCCCGGCCGCAAGGGCGGGCCAGCGCGTGACCTCGGCGGTCCCGATCACGTCTTCGCGCCGCAGGAGGGGCTCGACCTTCTCCAGCGCGAACATCTCCTCCTCGCCAGGGAACCTGGCCTGGGAGGTGAGGCGTACCATCCAGAGGTACAGGAGAGGCAGATCCCGCAGGTCGTCGGCCATCGCCGCGAACCGCTCCGGTCCCATCTGCATGTAGAAGAAGAGGTTGTCGGCGACGACGGTGGTAGTTCCAAGAGGCAATACACCCGCGACGAGGCTCACGGGGTTGTAGAGGACCCAGGGGTGGAAGTGGGCCTCTACGTAGCCCGGGGAGACGACCATGCCGCTCGCGTCTACGACCCTGGTCTCGGGGCCGACGGCCCGCTCTCCCTCGCCGACGTAGGCGATGCGCCCCCCGGTGACGGCGACGTTGCCCTCGTGCAGCTCGCCAGAGTAGACGTTCGCGACCGTGCCGCCGCGGACGAAGAGCTCTGCTGCGAGGTCTCCGCGTGCTGTCTGGATGAGCCTCGCGTGTTCCTCCGGGCCCGGAAGCACGATCTAGATGGCCCGGTAGTACGCGGCGTCGCCGTAAAGGCGCTCGGCGCGGCCGTCTTCTACCAGGTGCTCGAGGTGGGCGAGTGTCTCGGCAAGGGCGAAGCGGAGCTGGTGGTCGCTAAGGTCCTCGGGGAAGACGCGGCGTGAGATCTCGAACGGCGTCGCCGGCCCGCCGTCGAAGGCGGAATGTATCACCGAGAGCCGCTCCTCGTGATGCAACAGCAGCTCCTCTATGCGCCCGTCGAGGTCGTGGAAGAGCGGGCCGTGACCCGGAAAGACGAGGTCCACGTCCAGACCTCGCAGCCCTCTCAAGGAGCCGAGGTAGCGCTCCAGGGGCTGCGGCGCCGTGTAGGTCCACAACCCGATGTTCGGGGTGATGTGCAACAGGAGATGGTCTCCGGCGAAGAGGAGCCGCCTGTGCTCGTCGAGCAGAACGAAGTGGAAGTCCGAGTGCCCCGGCGTGTGCACGACCCGTGATTCGCTCTCTGCGAGCTCGATCACGTCTCCGGGCCGGAGCGGGATCAGGCGCTCCGGCACACGGACGCCGAGCCGCGTGGTGCCGGCGGTCGCCCCCGCGGTCTCCGCGTCCATGCCGTTGCGCATCATATAGTTGACGAAGTCCCCGGTGCCCCGCGAAGGATCCCAGACGTGGAGGGCGTTCTCGATCTCCCCCTCCAGCATCCAGACCGGCGCCCCGCTCCGCTCCTGGAGCCAGCAGGCTAACCCGATGTGGTCCGGGTGCAGGTGCGTAACGATTATCCGCTCCACACCCCTGTCCAGGTCCAGGCCGACCCCCGCCGCACTCTCCTCCCACGCCGCGCGCGCCGGTGGGTAGTCGAAGCCAGGATCTATGACCGTCCAGCCCTCGCCGCTCTGTACCAGATAGGAAGCAACGAACTTCAGGGGGAAAGGCACCGGCAGCTTGAGCTGGAAGATGCCGTTCGCGACGCGGGAGACCTCACCGATACGTTGCGTGCCCAGCGGAGAAGGAGCGACGCTCACGGGCCTCTAGGCGCCAGCGGTAAGGTAGGTGAGTATCGAGCGTTTGCACACCTCTCGACACTCCGCGTGGCTCTTCTCCCAGCTCCTGTCCTGTACCCACTGGGTAAACAACCCGTCCACGAGCGCCCGGACGACCGTCGCGCCCTCTCGGGCGTCCCTCTTGTGGAACACGCCCTCCTCCTGGCCGACCCGGATCACCTCGGCGTAGAGGCCGTTGCAGATCTCGTGGAAGGTGGCGCCGACATCGGCGAAGCGGTCGTTGCGCGCCGCGTAGCCCAGGAAGTCGAAGAAGACCAGGTAGAACCTGCGGTTGGACGCCGGGCTTACGAAGATGGCGTCAACCATCGCCGAGACTTTCCCTTCCGCGGTCTCGACCTCGTCGATAGCCTCGCGGATGCGCTGGGCTACGCGCGCGAGTACCCAGCGCATCGTCAGGAGGATCAGGTTCTCCTTCGAGTCGAAGTAGTACGGCAGTATCGCCTTGCTCACCCCGGCCTCGTCGGCCACGTCCTGCAGGGAGAGGTGGCTCAAGCCCTTCTCACCCATCACCTTGTAGGCGCTCCTTATCAGGTGCGCCTGCTTCGGCGCCAGCGCCTCGCTGTCACGGTCGGAGGCCCGGATCAGGGTGTCGGATTCAGCCACGCTCTGGTTACCTCTCATGCTCCGGATTGTACATTACAGGAACAAACTGTTGCACATTACTTACTAAACTCTGGTCTGCGTTTCTCCATGAACGCCTGCAGGCCCTCTCTGGCCTCCTCGCCCTCGAAAAGGGGCTCCACCAGCTCGCGTTCGACCTCCAGGCCCTCCTCGAGCGGCCTGTTCATCCCCCTGTGCACGGCGAGCTTGATCGCCCCTATGGCTCCGACCGCGCCCGCGGCCAGGCTTTCGGCGTACTCGAGCGTCTCCACTTCCAGCTGTTCTGCGGGGAAAAGCCGGTCGAGGATGCCGAGCTCGTATGCCTCGGCGGGCGAGAGCCTGCGGCCTGTGACCATCAGGTCCAGGGCCTTGGTGGCCCCGATGAGGCGCGGCAGGCGCTGCGTGCCGCCGTTGCCGGGCAGTAGACCCAGAGTGGCCTCTGGCAGCCCGAGGTAGTATTCGCCTTCCGCGCCGAAGCGCAGGTCGCAGGCAAGGGCCATCTCCAGTCCTCCGCCCAGGGCCGTCGCCCCGATCTGGGCGACAAAGACCTTGGGCGTCTCTGCGATCCGGGCCAGGTTCTCGTGGGCGGTGCGGATCATCTCCATGTTCTCTTCGGTCGTGTTGGCGTTGAACGCCTTGATATCCGCCCCGGCCGAGAAGAACCTGTCGAGCGCGCTGCGGAAGATGACCGCCCGCGCCCCATCGTCGCCGGCCGCCGCGTCGACGCACTCCCCCAGCTCCCGCATAAAGGCGAGGTCGTAGCTGTTCGCCGGGGGGTTGTTCAGGGTGATGTACCCGACGTTGCCCTCTCTCGAATACTCTACCGCCATGTATCCTCCCTCTAGTCCAGCCCTCCGACGACGATGGACTTCTGCTCCAGGTAGTGCTCGATGGCCTCCTTGCCGTGCTCCCGGCCTATACCGGACTCCTTCACGCCGCCGAACGGGAGCTCGTCGTAGCCGAAGTGGAGCTGGTTTACCCACGTCATGCCCGCCTCTATCTCCTGGGCTGCGCGGTTGATCCACTTCACGTTGTAGGTGTAGACGGAGGACCCGAGGCCGTAGGGCGAGTCGTTGGCGAGCCTTATCGCCTCGTCCACGTCGTCCACCTTCCACACCGGCAGTAGCGGCCCGAAGGTCTCCTCCCTGGCCACGCGGCTCTCGTGCGGGGCGTCCTCGATGACGGTCGGCTCGAAGAAGAAGCCTTTGCCGTTGCCGGTCCCCCCGCCTATGGCGACCTTCGCGCCACCGTCCACGGCGTCCTGTAGCTGGTCGGCGAGCTCGTCGCGGTGGCGGGCGGCGTTCAGGGGGCCCATCCTGATCTTCGGCTTCTCCGCCTTCTCAAGACCGTCGCCGAGCTCGTAGCGGGCCACCCTCTTAGTGAGGCTCTCCATGAACTCGTCGTAGACCTCCTCGAAGACGTAGACCCGCTTGGCCGCGAGGCACGCCTGACCCGCGTTGAAGAACCGTCCGATGTTGATGCCCCGCACGGCGGCGTCGACGTCCGCGTCGGGGAAGACGATCACGGGGTCCGAGCCGCCAAGTTCCGCCGAGACGCGCTTGAACTTGGGGGCCGCGATCTCCATGATCCTGCGCCCGGTCTGCGTGCTGCCCGTGAGGGCAACCCGCCTTACGTCCGGGTGAACGGCCAGCGCCTCCCCAACCTCCTTGCCCGGCCCCGTAACGACGTTCACCACGCCGGGCGGGAGCTCCGCCTCCTGCATAAGCTCGGCGACCCGCAGCGTAGCGAGCGGGGTGGTTTTGGCCGGCTTGATCACGATGGTGTTGCCCGCCGCGAGCGCCGGGGCGAGCTTCGTCCCCATAAGCGTCAGGGGAAAGTTGTACGGCACGATAGCTGCGCATACGCCTATAGGCTTCTTGATGACCATACCGTAGGCCCGTCCGAGCGTCGAAGGAAGGTTCGCGTAGACGCCCTCGATCTTGCTGGCGAGATCGGCGTAGTAGTTCATGCCGTGCAGGAAGTGGTGAAGCTCCCCCATCGCCTCGGAGAACGGCTTGCCCTGCTCCCGGGTGAGGAGCTGCGCTATCTCCTTGGAGTTCTCCTGGATCTTCGCGATCCCGGCCCGCATCAGCGCCGCCCGGTCGTCGGGGTCCGTCTTCGACCATTCCTTGAACGCCTCTTTCGCCGCCGCGACCGCAGCGTCAACGTCCTCAGAGCCGGCCTTGGGGACGGTCTCGAACTCCTCCTCGGTCGCCGGGTTTACGACGGGTATCTCCTCGCCAGACCTGGCGGAAGTCTGTTCTCCGTTTATCAGAATCTGCGCCATTTTCTTACGCGCCTCCCTCTCCGCTGTTTGCCATCTGACCTACCCCACCCATGTACTTGAGTCTGAGCGACTGGTACTCGCGGGCGGCCATCTCGACCCACCCCGAGGAGCTTCCTTCGAGCTCTTTCTTGACCTTCGCCGGCACCCCGGCGGCCAGGACCTCCGGCGGTATCTCCTGGTCCTCGCGGACCACGCTCCCCGCGGCCAGCATCGCCCGACTCCCGACGCGCGCCCGATTCAAGACGATGCTGCCCATCCCGATGAGGGCCCCATCCCCGATCTCACACCCCTCCAGAAGCGAGAGGTGCCCGACGGTGACGTTCGACCCGATCATGGTCGGCAACTCCTCGTTGGTGTGGATCACACAGTTGTCCTGGATGCTGGTGCCCGCGCCGACGACGATGCTATTGAAGTCGCCTCGCAGAACGGCCCCGAACCAGACGCTCGCCCCGTCTTCGACCGTCACGTCTCCGATGAGGACCGCGGTCGGCGCGATGAAAGCGCCGGGATGTACCCGCGGCTCATTGTCCTCGAAAGGTATGATATGGGCCACACACTACCTCCCCGTGAACGACGGACGGCGCCGCTCGCGGGCGGCCCGCACGCCTTCCTTGTGGTCCTCGGTGCCGACAAGCAGGCTCTGAGCTAGGCTCTCCGCGAAGAGGCCGCTCTCGATGTCCACGCTCGCCGAGAGGTGCAACAGCCGCTTCGCGAGCCCGTAAGCCTGCGGTGCTCGTTTGAAGATGAGCCGGAGGCTCTCTCTGGCTTCGTCCAGCAACTTCTCGTTTGGGACGACGCGGGTGACGAGCCCGTGCCTGAACGCCTCCTGCGCGTCCAGGTCCTCGCCGCCGAGCAGGATGTCCCTCGCCCGCGCGAGCCCGACGAGTTTCACCAAGCGCACGCACCCGCCGTGGCTGGGGATAAAGCCGATCATACCCTCCCTGAAAAGGAAGCGGGCGTTCTCCGAAGCGATTCGGAGGTCACACGAGAGGGCGAGCTGGGTCCCGGCGCCGGTAGCGAGACCGTTGATCGCCGCGACGACCGGCTTCTCCAGCCGTTCTATGGACGAGATGAGCTGCGTGAGCTCGTAGCTGTGCGCCCGGAACTCGACACGGTCCCAGTCCCTCTCGAAGCGCGAGAGGTCGCCGCCGGCGGAGAAGGCCTCGCCGCTGCCGGTCAGGACGACGCCACGCACCTCGGGGTCCGCTGCAACGTCCGCGAAGAGCTGCAGCAACTCGCCCTGAAGGGCTTCGTCGAGGGCGTTGCGCTTCTCCGGGCGGTTCATCTCGACGAAGAGAGTGCCGTCTTCGAGCGTAGTTCGCAAGCCCAGGCTCTCGGTCATCTCTTGATCACTTCGAACGGGCTGTGGCAGCTCCGGCAGACGTACTGGTACACCATCAGGTGCGGCCCGTACTCGGAGACCTTCTCGACCTCATCCGAGTCGCACCAGGGGCAGCTCAAGCGCGGCTCTAAGCCGTCGTCCTCTCCAGACGACGCTGCAACCGGTTCCATTCGCTCCACGGCAGCTCTCCGTACTCCCATCTACCCTCGCTCTCGTTTCGTTCGACCGGGATCTCCACGCCGCTCTCCTTGAGCAGCGGGACGACCCGGTCCAGGTACCTCTGGCGCATCTCCTCGTTGCCCATGCTCGCCAGCCCCTCGGCTTTGAGAGCCTCTATACCCTCCTCGCCGTCAGGCCCGAACCAGCAGAGCATCTCGGGGAACAGGTCGTTAACACGCTCTTGAAAGAGGGCCCGACCGCGCTCCTCGTAGGTGATCTGACGTACCAGGCTCTCGGCGTAGGCGGAGGTGAGCCTCTCCTCGTCCAGGATGCGATGCGCCCTACGAGCGAGCGCCTCGTACCGGGAGTTTTCGACCGACTCGAGCACGACGTTCACCGCTGGGCCCACGAGCGCAAGCGCCGCGACGACGCTCGCCCAACTCGGCAACGGATCGTCGAGGAAGCTGACCGAGTAGCGCCGCGCCCGGTCTACCTCGCCCTGTAGACCCGTAGGTGGGTTGGGCCAGGGCAGCTCCTCGAGCAGCGGGTAGATCGCCCGCGATTGCCCGAGCTTGTCCTGCGTAATGGCCGCACAGGCGGCTGTAGATTCCAGCAGCGGACCGGCGTCGGCCCACTCGGAGACGCGGCGGCCCAGGAAGTACACGTTGTCGCCGATGACCGCGATCAGGTTGACCAGCGCGGCCAGGGCGTCGTCGTTCTCGACGAGAAACTCGCTCTCTGCGCCGCGTCCCGGCGCTACCTGCTCCGTCACCTCGGGACGCTCGCTCACACCTGCACCTCCGCTTCGCCCTCCTCGGTCTCCTTCTCGGCCCAGTACGCCTTGCTCACCGGCACGAGCGACATCTCGAGCCAGTCCTCGCCGTAGCGCTCGCGCGCAAACCTCGCCGCCTCCTCATCGCCCGCAGCCTCAACGTCGCCCCTGTGCTCCAGAGGCTGATCGTACTCCGCACGCGCGAAGACCAAGTACCTCTCCATGCTCCCCTACTCCGGCCTGATGACCTGGACGATGGCCTCGCTCGGCACGACGAACATCTCGCGCCAGCGCCACTCGTCGTACATGAGGTGCGCGTAGACCGCTGCGTCTCTGGGCTCGGCGGCCCTCACGTTGCCGTTGTGCCTGAGCGGGCTCTCCGCGCCCACGCGCGCCGTGAAGACCTCGTAGTTCTCGACCGGCCGCATCAGACGACCCCCACCTCTCTGAGCTGCCTCTTGCCTAGAGGCGTGATGTCCTTCCTCGACCAGGTCTCCCAGACGACCTCAATGTCCACCTCGTCTATGCCATCCATCTCAAGGATGCGGTCCTTTACATCGTCCTGGATCATCTCCATCGCCGGGCACCCCATGCACGTGTAGGTGAGCTTGATCTCCGCCTTCCTACCCTCCACCTCTATGCCCCTGATGAGGCCGAGGTCAACGAGGCTGATGGGGTACTCCGGATCAAGCACCTCCCGCAGCGCATCGCGCACTTCTCCTTCTGTCCTCGTCTGAGTCTTTGCCATCTCTTCCTTTCGTAGCTCTTCGCGAGAGAAGGCTGGCCGCGACCACCTTCTCCTGCGCTAGCCGTGCCCGTTCGTCGAGCCGTAGAGCTCCTTATAGCCGCGCTGTAGGTGCTCGACGTACTCCTCGTTCTTGGGACCCCGCTCCTTCCAGCGGACCAGTACGTCGTCCCAGGAGATATTTCCCTCATCGAAGAGCCACCGCTTCTCCTCGGCTTCGAACTGGGCCGGAAAGGGGAAGTCCATGACGTAGCGGTCCTCCTCCTCATCGTAGTGGGCCGGCACGTCGAGCCCGAGAGACTCGCACAGTGGAACCGTGTGGGACATCCAGGTCTGCCTGAGCTGGTCGTTGGTCGAACCCTTGTAGCCGTACTCGATCTGCTCGTTGTGCCGCTTGTGGCTGTCGGGCAGGCCGAACCACTCGAGCGTGAGCGGGAACATCCAGTCTACCGCCCGCTGGAGCTCCTCCTTCTTCTCCGGGTCCTTGGAGAACGCCTTCATCCACTTCTCCCCGTGCCTGAGGTGGAAGTTCTCCTCCCGGTCCACCTTGACGAGCGCCCTCTTCCACGGCCCGTAAGAGCAGTTGCGGTGGATGTCGCTGAGCAGTACGAACCCAGCCCGGTCATAGAACCCGTTGGCGACGATGAGCTCCGTGAAGCTCTCGAGCGGCACGTCGAAGGCGTAAGGGTGCTTGAACTGCTTCGGCCTGCGCTCGTAGACCAGCTCCTCCGTGTCCACCCCGAGGTCCCTCAACATCCGGTACGCTATGTGCGCATGCCCGAGCTCGTCCTGCACGATGCCCATGACCGTGATGTAGTTGTTGATGCTCGGAAGCGTCGAGAAGTCCTTCGTCGCGTTCATGTAAGCCGGCGCGCTTATCAGCTCGGTGTCCGCAGAGACGATCAAGGTCCGCTTCAACCCCTCGATGTACCTCTCCGTCGCCTGCGAAGAGTCCTCGATCAAACGCCCTCTCTTGATCCGATCAAGCAGTATCTCCTCCGTTACCGCCGTCCCACTCATCGACCCTCTCTTTCTCGAGTTCTCACGGCGCGAAAACCAGTGTAACTGACCGGACAGTCAAACTCAAGGTACATTGGTATCGTTATCCTTTCCCGCGGTGACATTTTCGAATCTCTGATCTTTGAGGGCGTAGACTTCGGTAGCGTTCTTGTGGAGGACTCTCTCCAGGGTCTCGCGCTGGAGGCCGAGATCTGCGATAGCCTGAGCGTTGGCTCTCGGGCCGGGCACACCGGGCCAGTCGGTACCGAAGATCAACTTCTGGGCCAGCCGCTCGAAGTCGAAGTTCCTGTAGTAGTCGGGGAGCTTGTGTGGAGGGAGGCCGGAGACCTCGATCCAGACGTTGGGGCGCATGAGGGTGATAAAGGCGGCGGCGTCGTACCACCAGCCGCGTCCGCCGTGGGCGAGGACTATGGTGAGGTCGGGGAAGTCGCGGGCGACGTCCTCGACGAGGGCCGGGTCGGCGTAGCGGTTCGTCGAGCCCGGGAAGACGCTCGTGCCGCAGTGGAAGGCTACGGGGAAGCCTACTCTCTCGCAGAAGGCGTAAGCCGGGTAGAGCATCCGGTCGTTGGGGGCGAAGGAGCCGTGGACGGGGTGGAGCTTCAGCCCGACGGCGCCCAGAGAGATCTGGCGCTCCAGTTCCTCGATGAGCGGGTAGTGCAGGTGCGGGTTCAGGTTCGCCATGAGGCGGAAGCGGTCGGGGTTATAGGAGAGGAGTGGGACCAGGTCCTCCACCGGTTGGATGCCTGTGGACTTCGGGCTGTACTCGCAGAACAGGATGGCGACGTCCACGCCTTCGGAGGCCATGTATTCGTCGAAGCGCTCGGGGACGAGCGTCCCTTCCCCGTCGTAGAGGTCGAGGAGGGAGGGTGAGCCGTACTGGGCGGCCCACTCCCGCCACGAGTCTTTAAGAGTCGGCAGGCGGGCTGCGTGGACGTGGGCGTCTACGAGGCAGATACTGTCTAGCACAGCGAGCCTCTCGTGAGGGGCGAGGGGACCGGTATCATGTGCTCTGAGCCTCGCCGGCCCCGCGCACCAGATCGGCGGCTTTCTCGCCGATCATGATGCTCGCGGCGTTCGTGTTGACGCAGACGACGGTCGGCATGATGGAGGCGTCGGCGACCCTCAGGCCCTCGATGCCGTGCACCCGGAGTTCAGGGTCTACGACCGCGGCGTCGTCGGTGCCGATCTTGCAGGTGCCGACCGGGTGGTAGTAGGTTCCCGTACCCCGGGAGATGAAGTCGCGCAAGCCTGCCCCGTCCTGGATGTGTTCGCCTGCGAGCACTTCGCGGGCACCCCACTTAGAGAAGGGGCTCGTGGCGTTCAGCTCGCGCGCCTTCCCGATGCCGAACAGGAGCCGTCGGACGTCTGAGTCCTCGCCGAGGTAGTTCGGGTTGATGAGCGGGGCGGCTTTGGGATCGGTGCTGGCGAGCCGGACCCAGCCGCGGCTGTCAGGGATGGTGGCGATGCCGAATGTGTAGCTGTTAGGCGGGGCCTGCAGGTGGGGTGGGTGGAACGGGACGTGGATAAACATGAATTGCATGTCGGGAGCCGGGAGCGACGGGTCGCTGCGCCACAGCATCGAGGTCTCAGCGTGGTTGGCCGTGCCGGGCGCTATCTCCCCGTCGGCCTCGAAGACCAAACCGAGGAGCGGGTGGTCGTGCAGGTTCTCCCCGACGCCGGGCAGCTCGTGCACCACGTCTATGCCGACCTCACGCAGGTGGGCCGCGGGTCCAACGCCGGAGAGGAGGAGCAGCTGCGGGGAGTTGACCGCCCCGGCAGAGACGATCACCTCCACCTCGGCAGTCGCCTTCTCGACGCTCCCACCACGCTCGTACTCGACCCCGCTGCAGCGCTTCCCGTCGAAGGTAAGGCGGCGGGCGAGCGCATTGGTGTGGACGGTGAGGTTTGGCCGGTTTATAGCGGGGTGCAGGTAAGCGACCGCCGTGCTCTGGCGCCTGCCGTCCGCGATCGTCAGCTCGTGCCAGCCGGCGCCCTCCTGCACCGCGCCGTTGAAGTCGTCGGTCAGCGGGTAGTCGAGCTCCTTCGCCGCGTCGAGGAAAACCTCGGAGAGCGGGTTCGGATCTGCGGCTATCTTCGGGTGCATGGGTCCGCTGTCGCCCCGGTAGTCGGGGTCCTTGCCTTCGACGGTCTCCATCTTCTTGAAGTACGGCAAGACGCCCTCGTAGTCCCAGCCACTCGCGCCGCCGGCGGCCCAGTCGTCGAAGTCGTTGCGGTGCCCGCGCAAGTAGACCATCGCGTTTATGCTGCTCGAGCCGCCGAGTACCTTGCCCCTGGGCCAGTTGTGCGGGAGGTTGCCCGTGCCAGGCTGCAGCGTCGTCTCGTAGGCCCAGTCTACCTCCGTGCCCCAGAGCGCCGGCCAGGCCGGGGGGACGTGCAGCTCCTCTTTTGTGTACTCGCCGCCCGCCTCCAGCAGCAGCACCCTAGCGTCGTTCTCGCTCAGCCTCGCGGCCAGCACACACCCCGCGGATCCCGCGCCTATCACCACGTAGTCGAAGCTGCTCACCTCTTCCTCCTCGTTTCTCGCCGCGCGGAGTAGCTCTCCGGGAGGGCTCCTCCGCGCATCTCTCTGCCCGGCGGTCGCGGGGAGACCCGACCGGTCCTAGACCAGCTCGTCTTCTTGCTGGGGCATCCGGACCCCTGTCTCCGGCTCGCGCAGCTTGAAGCGCTGGATCTTGCCGGTTACCGTCTTGGGTAGCTCTTCGACGAACGCGACCAGGTGCGGATACTGGTAGCGCTTGAGGCGCTCCTTGCACCAGTTCTGGAGTTCGGTGATGAGCTCTTCGGACGGCTCGTAGCCCTGGCGCAGGACGATGTGGGCCCTCACGCGCGTCAGACCGTCAACCGGGACGCCGACGGCGGCGGCCTCTATCACCGCGGGGTGATCCCCGAGCGTGCTCTCGACCTCCACCGGGGAGACCCAGAGTCCGCTGACCTTGATCATGTCGTCCGAGCGGCCCTCGTACCAGTAGAAGCCGTCCTCGTCCACCCTGTACCAGTCACCGGCGAAGAGCCACTCGCCCTGCATGGTCTGCTTGGTCTTCTCGTGGTTGCGCCAGTAATAGGCTGCGGCCGAGTCGCCCTTGATCGAGAGATATCCCGCCTCGCCTGGCTCCACGGGGTAGCCGTTGTCGTCGAGGATCCTGGCCTCGTAGCCGGGCACGGGTTTGCCGCTGGAGCCGGGCTTCATCTCCTCGAGCGTGTTGGAGATGAAGATGTGCAGCATCTCCGTCGAGCCGATACCGTCGAGGATGACCGAGCCAAACATCTCCTTCCAGCGGCGCCAGATGCCAGCCGGAAGCGCCTCCGCCGCCGAGACGCAAAGCCGGATGGAGGAGAGGTCGTAGTCTGCGGCGCCCTCGTGGTTGAGCATCGCGTTGTAGAGTGTCGGCACCGAGAAGAACAGGGTCGGTTTGAACCTCTGGGCTGTGCCCAGGATGGCGTCGGGCGTGGGCTTGCCGGGGAAGAGCACCGTCGAGGACCCGGCCCAGTACGGGAAGGAGATATTGTTGCCCAGGCCGTAGGCGTGGAACAGTTTCGAGGCCGAGAAGCAAACGTCGTCTTCGGAGACCTCCAGTACGTGCCGGGCGTAGGTCTCGCAGGTGTAGATGATATCGTGGTGCAGGTGGACGGCGCCCTTGGGTTTGCCGGTAGAGCCCGAGCTGTAGAGCCAGAACGCCGGGTCGTCCTTGTGGGTCGCTACGGGGGCGAGCTCGTCCTCCCCCGTCTCCAGCAGGTCCTCCAGAACATGCGCCCCTTCGGCCCGGCCGTTTGTGACGATAACCTCCACCGGCTCCTCATCGTAGCCTTCCAGGGCCTTCCGGATCGTCTCGTAGTGCATCTGGTCGCAGACCACGGTGCGGGCGCGGCTGTTCTCAACGAAGAAGCGGTAGTCCGCGGGCTGGAGCAGGGTGTTCACCGGGATCGGGACGGCCCCTATCCGCATCGCGGCGAAGAACGCCGTGGGGAAAGAAGGGGTGTCGTTCAGCATCAAGAGAACCCTGTCCTCCCGGTCTATAATCATCTCCCGCAGGGCGTGGCCGAACCGGTTGATGCGGCGGGCGAGCTCTCCGTAAGTCACCTGCTCGTCGCCGCAGTAGATGGCGACCTTCTCCGCGCGGCCAGCCTCCAGGTTGCGGTCGACGAGAACGCTAGCGTTGTACCATTGCGGTATATCGATCATGAAGACTCACCTCTGGGACACTGACTCGGAGCCGCCGAGCTCCTGAGTGGCCTTTCTCTCCTGCGTTGCCACCGATCTCTTTACAACGACCGACTTCGTCTCGGTGTAGTACTCCAGAGCCTCGATCCCGTGCTCCTTTCCGTGGCCGCTCTGCTTCCAGCCTCCGAAGGGCAACTCGTCGTAGACAAGCTGTGGGGAGTTGATCCAGGTGTAGCCTGCCTCAAGCTTCTGGGCGGCATCCGAGGCCCGGTTGAGGTCGCTCGTCCATATCGAGGAGCCGAGACCGTAGATGGAACCGTTCGCCAACGCAAGTGCCTCTTCCATGTCCCGGACCCGCCAGATGGGCAGCGCGGGACCGAAGACCTCCTCGGTGGCAACGCGCGAGTCGCGCGCGGGCTCGAGAAGGAGGGTGGGCTCGTAGAAGCTGCCCTTGTCGTAACCATCACCCTTTGGCCTCTTCGCCCCGTGTAGCACCTCGGCCCCTGAGTCCACGGCGTCCGCGACCTGCTCCTCGAGGAGGTCCCTCTGGCGCGGCGAGTGGAGCGGCCCGAGCATCACCCCCTCGGCCGTACCGGGTCCGACCCTAAGCCGGCGCGCCTTCCTCACGAGCTTCTCGATGAACTCGTCGGCCACGCCCTCGAAGACGTAGAGGCGCTTTATGGCCAGGCAAGCCTGCCCGCAGTTGAAGAACCTCCCCACGCTCGCGGCGCTCGCCGCCCTGTCCAGGTTCGCGTCGTCGCAGACGATCATGGGGTCGGATCCCCCGAGCTCCAGGGTGGTGTGCTTGAGGTCGCCAGCCGCTATCGCCATCAGCTTCTTGCCCGTCGGCGTTGAGCCCGTGAAGGCTATCTTGCGGACCAGCGGGTGCTCCGCGAGCGCCTGCCCGGCCCCCTCACCCGTGCCGGTTATCACGTTGAACACGCCAGCCGGGATGCCGGCAGCGTGCATGATCTCCGCGATCCGCAACGTGGTCAGCGGAGTGGTATCTGCCGGTTTCGCCACCACGACGTTGCCGGTGATCAGGGCCGGACCGAGCTTGTTGCCGAGCAGGGTCGTCGGGAAGTTCCAGGGCACTATCGCCCCTATGACCCCCAGAGGACGCCTGACTATCAGGCCGTAGGTGTCCTCATCTAGATCCGGCACGTAGCCGCCGCGTATGTTTTTGGCGAGCCCCGAATAGTGCTCGAGGGTGTGCACGAAACGCCGGATCTCCAGGTTCGCCTCGCGCAGTGGCTTGCCCTGCTCGGAGGTGAGCAGGGGGGCCAGCTCCGCCCTGGCAGCGAGAACGGCCTCTGCGGCTTCGCCCAGCAACTCCCCGCGCTTCGCGGCCGGGGTGTCGCGCCAGGCGGGGAAGGCTTCGTAGGCGCACCTGACCGCCCTATCCACCTCGGCAGTCCCGCTCGAGGGTACGGTGTCTACCTCACTACCGTCTGCCGGATCGACGATGGTCATCCGGTCGAGCCAGGAGAACGCGGCGTAGCCGCCGTCGATGAACGGTTCTGCCATCGAGATTCCTCCTACCTGTTAGTTGCTTGCGCCGGGTGATGCACCCGTCGGCGATGCCTCGTGCGCTACCCGCGCGGATCGCTGTAAAGTAACGAACCATCTCGCTGTCTATCGGAGATACAGCCCTTCCCCCGGGGTGGACCATCTCCGGCAGCTCCCGCGTTCGTGTGATCTCCTCTCCCTGGCTCCTCCATGCTCGCATTTTGTATGTTCCCCATCACCCGTAGCCTCTAATCTAACCGATCAGTCAAACTCGTGCCAGCCGGTAGATCCATTCCTGTAAGATAGATCCACTCATGCGGCAGGCTGTGCACCACGCAATCCATATATCTTTGACCCCCGGTGCTCGAAAGGAGTTATGTCCGTGAACGACATAGACCCTAAAGTATCGTCCAGCGAGTTCGTACGGGTTGCCGGGCTCGACTTCGAGGAGATCGATGGAAAGGGGGTTCGCGGCTGGATCGAGCTCGACGAGCGGCACCACACGCCCTGGGGGGTGGTGCACGGCGGCGTCTACGCCACGGCGGTCGAGAGCGCGGCCAGCGTGGGAGCTTCGGCGGCGGTAAAGGAGAGAGGCCAGTTCGCTGTGGGGGTGAGCAACAGCACCGAGTTCCTGCGCCCGATGAAGGAGGGAAGGGTCGACGTGAGAGCCGAGCCGGTCATGCAGGGTCGGAGCCAGCAGCTATGGC
The DNA here is from genome assembly GCA_029240775.1 of Rubrobacteraceae bacterium. Taxonomy (GTDB): domain Bacteria; phylum Actinomycetota; class Rubrobacteria; order Rubrobacterales; family Rubrobacteraceae; genus JALYGY01. Next base: position 15,541 of record JARDZQ010000006.1, read on the forward strand.
AGGTGATCATCACCCGCAGCGAGGACGGCAAGGAGGTCGCCCGCGGCCAGCTCAGGCTCCAGAACGTCCCGCTGCCCTGAGGGACGGCGCCGCGATGTACGCTTCGCCGTAGGCATCTCTAAGGGAGTCGAGCATCCGGAGTATGCTCTGGACCCCGATCTCCTCGGCCCACTCGAACGGTCCTCTGGGGTAGTTCGCCCCGAGCTTCATCGCTTTGTCTATGTCTTCCGCGGTCGCCACGCCCTCTGAGAGGGCCAGGTAGGCCTCGTTCACGACGCAGCAGATGACGCGCAGGGCTACGTGTTCCGCCACCTCCCCTACTTCCTCCTGTTTTTCGGCACCATAGTCGTAGAAGCCCCGCCCGCTCTTTCTCCCGAGCAGCCCGGCCTCGACCATCGAGCGCTGGAGGTGCGAGGGACGGAACCTCGGCTGGTAGTAGTACCGTTCGAAGAGCGACTCGGAGACGGCGAGGTTGACGTCGTGCCCTATGAGGTCGGCGAGCTCTAGCGGGCCCATCCTGAAACCGGCACCGCGTATCGCGGCGTCGATCCGGCCCGGCTCCACACCTTCCTCGACCAGCCTCAGGGCCTCGAGGTAGAAGGGTCTGGCGACCCGGTTCACGATAAAGCCCGGCGTGTCGGAGACCCGAATCGGGGTCTTTCCCAGCCGCTCGGCAACCTCCTCGGCCCGGCGCGCCGCCGAGGGGTCCGTGGAGGGTCCGCTGACGATCTCGACGAGGCACATCGCCGGCACCGGATTGAAGAAATGCATGCCCACGACGCGCTCGGGACGCTCCGTGGCGGCCGCAATGCCAGCGACCGAGAGCGAGGAAGTGTTGGTAGCCAGGACCGTCTCGCCACCGACCACAGCCTCCAGGTCGGCGAAGACCCTTCTCTTGACCTCCAGGTCTTCGATCACGGCCTCGACGACCAGCGGCGCGTCGGCGCACGCCTCGAGTGAGGTCGTCGTCGAGACGAGGTCGAGCGCCCCCCGCCGCTCATCTTCGGAGAGCCGTCCTCTCTCCACGCGGCGTTCCAGGTCTCTCTCCATCGTCTCGCGACCGCGAGCCAGTGCGTTTTCTTGCACGTCGAGCATTACCGTCGAGAGGCCCCCAAGAGCCGCGCTCTGCGCTATCCCCGCCCCCATGGTGCCCGCCCCTACCACAGCAATATCTACCATCCGGATCTCCAGGACTGATTGTATGGACGGTCAGGATTGTAGACAATGACTATCCTTGCTGCGTACCGGGAGGAGGGTGCATATCGTGGATAGCGAACGATTCGAGCAGATCATGGTCACAGATGAGGGAGGGGTGGCGACGGTGACGCTCGATCGTCCCAACCGCTACAACGCCCTCGGCAGCCGCATCGTCGAAGAGCTCGGTGAGGTGCTTACAGCGATAGAGAGCTCGGGCCGCATCAGGGCCGTGATCCTGACCGGCGCGGGAGAGAGAGCGTTCTGCTCCGGGGTCGACCTGAAAGAGCGCGCCGAGATGGATGCGGATGAACGATGGGCGCACAACAGGGCCCTTGGCGCCTTCGCCGAGCGGCTGGCACGGCTGCAGCTACCCACCATAGCCGCCATAAACGGTCTGGCCTTCGGCGGCGGCCTGGAGATAACCCTGGCCTGCGACTTCCGCATCGCCGCCGAGGGCGCCAAGTTTGCGTTGCCCGAGGTAGGCATCGGGATAGTCCCGGGAGCGGGCGGAACGCAGCGCCTGCCGAGATTGGTCGGTCCGACCAGGGCGAAGGAGTTGATCCTGACGGGCAGGAGAGTAGATGCGCAGACCGCGCTGACTATGGGCCTCGTGAGCAAGATCGTCTCGCCGGGCTCCCTGATGGACGAAGCCAGGACGCTGGCGGAGGAGATGTGTGCCAACAGCCCGCTCGCGCTCGCCTACGCCAAGGCGGCGGTGGATCTCGCGCTGGAGACGCCGATCGAGCAGGGACTGCGCTACGAGACAGCCGCCATCCGCGCGACCCTCTCGTCGGAGGACTACGGGATCGGACTCTCCGCCTTCGCACAGAAGAGAAAGCCCAGCTTCCCGCCGTTGACTGC
>JARDZQ010000197.1 GCA_029240775.1 Rubrobacteraceae bacterium
GAGATCCCGCACCCGCTCCACCAGGAAGGAGAACCCGCGCCTCTCGTCCTGCTCCACCTTGCCGTCGAGGAGGAAGGCGCCGCGTTGGTGCAGCACGTGACCATCCCTCCTGTAGACGCCCTCGAAGATGGTGGCCTGGAACAGCCCGGCCTCGTCCTCTATTAGCAGGAAGTACACGGGGCGTCCACTCTTTGTGGGCGGCCTCTGCAAGGATTCCAGGAGCCCGGCCGCCCGTGCCCGGGTGCCGTGGGGCAGCTCGAGGATCTCCCGGCTCGGCGTGACCCCGAGCCCGCGGAGCGCCCCGCGGTACGGAGAGAGCGGGTGGCGGAAGACGTTGAGGGAGAGCGACTCCCACTCCATCGTCTCGCGCCGCTCGGCCGAGAGACACAGGAAGCCCGGCCCCCGCAGCTCGACGACGTCCTCCCGTCGGTCCCGGGTGCGGCGCGCCGGGTGCGGGAGAGGCAACTCGTCCTGGCTCCGCCGCGAGGGGGCCCTGGGCTTCTTCGGCAAGATGCTAACCTCCGCCAGCAGCGCGGCACGCCCGCCGGCGTCCCTCGTAGGCGAGAGAGCATCGAGGAAGCCTCCCTTGACGAGGTTCTCTAAAGCGCCGCGCCCGACCTCGGTCCTCCTGTACAGGTCTAGCGTGGAGGAGAAGGGAGCCTTGCTCCTCTCCGCGAGGATGGAGGAGAGGGCCTTCCTGGAGAGGCCCCTGGCGTACTTGAGGCCCACCCGGAGGGCCGCGCCAGCTTCGCTATCCTCCGCGGTGAAGCCCTCGCCGGAGAGGTGGACATCCGGGGGCAATATCGAGAGCTCGATCCTGCGCGCCTCGTTGAGGATCGCGCGCGGGGAGTAGAAGCCCATGGGCTGGGAGTTAAGAACGGCGGCGAGGTACTCGGCCGGGAAGTGTGTCCTCATGTAGGCCGATGCGTAGGCGAGCTCTGCGAAGGAGGCGGCGTGGGCGGCGGAGAAGCCGTAGGCGGCGAAACCCTCGGTCCAGGAGAAGACCTCGCGGGCCACTCCCCTGGGAACACCGCGCGCGACGGCGCGGGAGACGAACTCCTCCCTGAGCGCCTTCATGGCGCCGGGTCCGCGCTCGCGGGTCATGGCGCGCCGGATCTGGTCTCCCTCGGCGAGCGAGAAGCCGGCGACCACGCACGCTATCTCCAGGACCTGCTCCTGGAAGATAAGAACCCCGTAGGTGGATCTCAACACGGGCCCGAGCTCGGGCAGCGGCACCGAGTACTGTTCTCTACCCTGCCTCCTCAAGACGTAGGGGGTCACCAGGTCGCCTCTCACCGGGCCGGGCCGAAAGAGGCTTATCTGGGCGACCAGGTCGGAGAAGCGGCGGGGCTTAAGGCGTCTGGACAGGTGCATCTGGCCCGGGCTCTCCAGCTGGAACATCCCGGCGTTGTTGCCGGTCCGAATCAGGGCGTAGGTCTCCCTGTCTTCGGGTGGCGGGTCGTAGGGGTCCACCTTCCTGCCCAGCCTTCTGGAGGCCAGGACGCCGGCCTCGTAGAGCGCCGTGTGCATCCGGAGTCCCAGGAGATCTAGCTTGGGCATCCCTACGTACTCCAGGTCGTCCTTGTCGTACTGGACCCTGAGGAGGCCAGGCATGGCCGTGGGCTCCATAGGGGCGAGTTCGGAGAGGTGGTTTCTCTCGTTGCCAAAGACGAGGCCGCCGTTGTGGGTGCCGGCCTGGAGGTGGCGGCCCGCGAGCCTGCCAGAGATCTCCAGGAGGAGCGCGTGCTCCTCCCTGTCCTGCAGAGGGTGGCCGCGCATGGCGGGCTCCGCGAGTGCTTCCTCCCAGGCTCCGCTGGAGAGCGGGTTGTAGGTGCGGCCGCGATCCCGGAAGCGCGTCGGCACGTGCCTCGAGAGAGTGTCTATCTCGCTCGGGGTGTGGCCAAGCGCCCTGGCCGCGATCCTGACGGCGCCGCGCAGCGACATCGTATGCGCCGTAGCCGCCACCGCGACGCCGTAGCCCTCGTATCGCCGTGCGAGCTCGTCGCGGACCTCGTCCCTGCGCAGAGAGCAGAGGTCCAGATCTATGTCCGGGGCGTCTGAGCGGAACTCGTGCATGAAGCGCTCGAATAAGAGGCGGTTGGAGAAGGGCTCAGGGCGTGTGAGCCCCAGGCAGTAGGAGACGAGGGAGTTGGCCGCGCTCCCCCTGCCCGTCACGGGCACCCCCTTCTCGCGTGCTATCTCTGCGGCCTCGCGCGCGAGAAGGAAGTAGGGGGCGAAGCCGAGTTCCTCTATGCACCCTAGCTCCCTGAGCAGCCTGGCGCGCACCCGCCCCTCGACGTGCCCATACCTCGCTTTAGCCCCCCGCAGCGCGAGCCGGGCGAGCTTCCCTTGAGCCGTCTCGCCCCCACGCAGCCGGGCGGAGGGAAGATGGACCTCCCCTGTCAGGTCCACCGTCCCGGCGCAGCGCTCGGCCACCTCTGCCGCGTTACCCATAGCCTCAGGGCGATCGCGGAACAACTTCTGCACCTGTTCCGGCGACTTGAGGTAGAGCTGGTCTGTTGTCCGGTAGCCGGGGCCGGGGAGAGCTGTCAGGTTCGAGGTGGCCACGAGGACGTCGTGGAGCTTGTAGTCCTCTGGTCCCAGGTAGGCTACCTCGTTGGTGGCGAGCACTGGCAGTCCGTGGCGCCGGGCGAGCTCCGCGACCCGCCCCATCCGCCTCCGGCTCCCCGCGGTCCGGTCGTCGGTGAGCTCGACGTAGAGGTCCTCCCCGAAGGCCTCCCGCAGCTCACGCAGCGCCCGGTCCGCCGTCCCTTCCCGCCCGGAGAGCGCCAGGCGCGGCACGTACCCGAACGGAACCGCGCCCGTGAGGCAGACGAGCCCCTCCGGGTGCTCCAGTAGTACCGGGAGCGGACAGAGGGGTCTGCGCCTGTCCTCGGAGCCGCACCGGTAGCGGGTGATGAGCCGGCAGAGGGAGCGGTACCCGGCCATGCCGTCGGCGAGGAGGACCAGGTGCCCGCCGGGGTTCCCCGGCTCCGCCACACTTATCTCGGCGCCCACGACCGGGGAGACGCCCGCCCCGGCGGCCGCCTCGAAGAGCCGCGGGATGCCGTAGAGGCCGTCCCTGTCAGTGAGGGCGAGCGCCTCCATGCCCAGCTCTGCGGCGGCGGTGGCGAGCTCGGTGGGGGTGGCGACCCCGAACCCGTAGGAGAAGCCGCTCCTGACGTGAAGGTGGGCGAAGCCCTGGCTAAGGCCCTGGCTAAGGCCCTGGCTAAGGCCCTGGCCGTCGCCGCCCGTCAATCCACCACGCCCATGAGCAGCCACTCCCCGGAGGGCCTCTCGAGCGCGAGGTCCACCACCGCCCCTCCCGCGAGCAGAATCCGGAAGACGAGCCGGTCCACGCTCAGCTCCGCATCCCACCAGGACCCCACCTCCCGCCAGCGCTCGAGCACACGCACCACCCGCCTCTTGCGCAGGGAGCCCTTGCGGCACTCCTTCCCGCAGCGTCTCATCAGGTAAGCCCGGCCGTCGGCCCGTCGGAGCACGTGCGCGGGCTCTCCGCAACGACGAGCGGTCTGGCCGTTCCCTCCGGGCAGTCCCGACCCCCGGGAGAGCCACGGGGCGCTCGCCAGGTGCTCCGCAATGGTTCTCCTGGACTCGGCGGTGGGAAAGAGCGGCTCCTCGAAACCGGGCGGGCGCACTGGGTAGCGGTGGATCTCAGATACCGTCGCGAGCAAGCTCCCTCCTCTCCCCAGGAGCAGCGCCCGGCTTCGCCCGAGGCGACGCCCAAAAGGGGTGAGAAAGCCGGCCCCGTCCGGTACAATCCAGCGGTAAGGGCGAGCGTTCTCTGTCCCCATCAAACCCCCGAAGGACCGCCTCGGTTTGGCCACTGTGGTGCGGTCCGCCGGAGGGCCCGGGGCAGGGGGCGCTCCTCTTCTTCATTTGTCCTTTTCTACTCTACAACAAACATATGTTTGACTGCAAGCGTTCCTTGCGCTAGAGTGGGGCTCAGGAGGCGTCTAGTGACCGAGGAACTGCACCCTAGCCGGCTACGGATACTGGAGTTCCTGGCGCGCAGGGACCCCACGGAGGGGCCGCCCGCCGTGCGCGAGGTTGGTGAGGCCGTCGGCCTCAAGAGCTCGCAGACCGTCCACCACCACCTGCTAGGGCTCGAGGAGAGCGGGTACGTGGAGCGGGGCAGGATCCCTGGCCGCAAGCGGCGCCCTTTGAGGCTCACCGAGAAGGGCTGGGACGCGGTCTCAACACGTCCGCTGCTGGGCAGGATCGCCGCCGGACGCGGTCTCGAAGCAACAGCGAACGAGGAGCCCTACTCTCTGGCGGCCGAGCTCCTGACACCCCGGTCTGGCAGGAGGCGCTTCCTACTGGAGGCCAAGGGCGACTCCATGACGGGCGCCGGCATAGACGAGGGGGATCTCCTGGTAGTGGAGGAGAACCCCTCGCCGCCGGACGGGTCGGTGGTCGCGGCGCTCGTTCTGGGCAAGGAGGAAGAAGCGACGGTCAAGGTCCTGCGCCGGCGGGGCGGTACGGTGAGGCTCGAGGCGCGCAACGGCGCCCACGAGGACATAGTGGTCCCGGCAGACAGGGTTATCGTGCAAGGCACGGTGGAGTGGGTGATCCGTCGCGTGCGGGGCAGGAGGTGAGTAAGGGAAGCCGCAGGCGAAGCCCGGGAGCGCTACGAGGGCCTCAACCTGACGCCTCCTGCGGAAGGCAAGACCTCGTGGCACTCCTCCGGCTCACGCGCGTTCTCCTTGAGCGCCTCATCTATCTCCTCCCAGAGATCGAGCCCCGTGCCGATTCTCACGCTCCAACCCCCCACCTCATCGGAGAGCCTGATGGTGAACGGCCTGGACCTGGGCATCACCGACCTCCATGTCCCGCTACGTCTCCGGG
>JARDZQ010000198.1 GCA_029240775.1 Rubrobacteraceae bacterium
CATCGCCACCCCACGCTCGTTCGCGGCGCTTATGACCTCATCGTCGCGCTTGGAGCCGCCGGGCTGGATGAGGGCCGTGATACCGGCGTCGGCAAGCGCCTCCACACCGTCGGCGAAGGGGAAGAAGGCGTCGCTCGCCGCGACCGCGCCGCGTGCCCGCTCGCCAGCCTTCTTGACCGCGAGCTCCGAGGCGTCAACCCGGCTCGTCTGGCCGCCCCCGATGCCGACCGTTGCGCCGCCTCTGGCGAGCACAATAGCGTTGCTCCTCACCCGCTTGGCGACCCGCCACGCGAAGAGGAGATTCGCCATCTGCTCGGGCTCCTTTCCGGTGACTACCCTGTAATCGGAACCGTCCTCCACCACGTCGCTGTCCTGCAAGAGGAGGCCACCCGTGACGCCTTTGGCGGAGAACGCGGGAAGCCCGATGGGACCGGCCTGGAGCAAGATCGCGTTCGGTTTCGCCGCGAACGCCTCCCTCGCTTCAGGGCTGAACTGCGGCGCGACGAGGACCTCGGTGAAGACCCTGGTTATCCGCTCGGCGAGTTGACCGTCCACGGGACGGTTCAGCGCCACGATCCCCCCGAACGCGGAGACCGGATCAGAGGCCAAGGCCTTCTCGTAGGCCTCCTGTACGGTCTCACCGACAGCCGCGCCGCACGGGTTTGCGTGCTTGACGATGACGGCCGCCGCTAGTTCTCCGAGCTCAGCGAGCAGGGTGCGGGCGGCGTCCAGGTCGTTCAGGTTGTTAAAGGAGAGGTCTTTGCCCTGCAGCTTCTGCGCGCCGGAGAGGAGGTGGTATCGCCGCACGCGGCCGTAGTACGCTGCCTTCTGGTGCGGGTTCTCACCGTAGCGCAGAGGAAGCGTCTTCTCGTAGCGCATGGTGAGGAGCTCGGGGAACTGCTCCTCCCGTTCGAACCAGTCTGCGATGGCGGCGTCGTAGAGGGCGGTACGTTGGAAGGCGGCGAGGGCCAGGCGCCGGCGCGTCTGTTCAGATACTTCGCCAAGATCCAGCTCCCCGAGGACCTCGTTGTAGAACTCGGGGGAGGGAACCACGATGACGCTCTTGAAGTTCTTGGCCGCGGCCCGGAGCATCGCCGGCCCCCCTATGTCTATCTGCTCGATCGCCTCACTCTCGGAGACTTCGCCGGCCACCGTCTCCTCGAACGGGTAGAGGTTTATACAGACCAGGTCTATGGGGCCTATGCCGCGCTCGACGAGCTCGGTGACGTGGTCGGGGTCCTCCAGGTTCGCGAGGATGCCGCCGTGGATCCGGGGATGGAGCGTCTTCACCCTGCCGCCCAGGATCTCCGGCTCGCCAGTGACCTTGGAGATGGGGACCACCGGAACGCGGTTCTCCTCGAGCGTCCTCGCAGTTCCGCCGGTGGAGATGATCTCGAACCCCATCCTGTCGAGCCTGCGCGCGAAGGCCGCGATGCCTTTCTTGTTCGAGACCGATATCAGAGCCCGCCGCTTCACGTTCTCCCCTCGAAGTAGTCCGCGACAGCCCGCACGAGCAGCCTGTGCTCGACCGGGTGCAGGCGCTCGAGGAGCGTCTCCTCGTCGTCCCCAGGCAGGACAGGCACCCGTTCCTGCGCCACGATGGGTCCCGCGTCGACCTCCTCGACCATGAAGTGCACCGTCACCCCCGTCTCCTTGGCGCCGGCTTCGAGCGCCCTTCTCACCGCGTGCAGGCCCCGGAACTCGGGCAACAGCGAGGGGTGGACGTTCAGGATGGCCGGAAACCGCTCCAGGAAGTCGGGAGCTAGAACCCGCATGTAGCCAGCCCCGACGACGAGGGCGACGTCGTGGGCCGCCACCCTATCCGCGAGCTCCCTGTCGTAGTCCTCGCGGCTTACGAAGCCTGCGGGGTCCACGTGCTCCACCGGCACTCCGGCCCGCCGCGCCCGCTCGAAGGCGAACGCGCCCTTCCTGTCCCCGGCAACCACCACCAGTTCTTCCGGATAGGCGTCGAGCAGCGCCTGCAGGTTCGTCCCCGAGCCCGAGGCCAGAACGGCGAAGCGCGAGCCCTCTGGGAGACGCTCAGACAAACTCGACCCCTCCCCTCTCGACGACCTCCCCAATGCGCCAGGATTCACACCCTGCGCCGCGGAGCGTCTCGATCCCCCTCTCGGCCTCGTGGGCGGGTACAATAACGCAGAAGCCTATGCCGAGGTTGAAGACCCCGCGCATCTCGCCTTCGGAGATGTTTCCGAGCGCACGGATCAGAGAGAACACCCCCGGCACTTCCCACGACGAGGCGTCCAGCCGCGCCCCGAGGCCGCCTAGAGAGCGCGGCAGGTTCCCGGGCAGTCCGCCGCCGGTCACGTGCGCCATCCCGCGAACCTCGACCGCGTCGCGCAGAGCCGCGACCTCGCGCGCGTAGGCCCGGTGCGGCTCCAGGTAGACCTCCCCCAGGGGCCGGTCGAAGCCATCCGGTACGTCTGAGTACGAGAGACCAGCGTCTTCGACGACCTTGCGGGCGAGCGTGTACCCGTTGGTGTGGAGGCCGCTGGAGGCCAGGCCGAGCACGGCGTCCCCTTTCCGTGCGTCCTCTCCGGTCACGACCTCGCTCCTCTCGCACACCCCGACGCACGCGCCGACCACGTCGAGGTCGCCTTCCGCGTAGAGCCCCGGCATCTCCGCCGTCTCCCCGCCGACCAGGGCAATGCCGAGCTCGCCGCACGCCAGCGCCGCTCCCCGGACAACCCCGGCAACGGCTTCGGGGTCGAGCCTGCCGCTCGCGACGTAGTCCAGAAAGAGCAGCGGGCGCGCGCCGGTGGCGAGCACGTCGTTGGCGCAGTGGTTCACGATGTCCACGCCGAGAGAAGCGTAAGTCCCCGTCTCCCTGGAGACCATCACCTTGGTACCCACGCCGTCTATGGTCGAGGCGAGAACCGGCTCCGCGTAGCCGGCGAGGGCGTAGAGGCCGGCGAAACCCCCGGTGTTTCCGAGGACCTGCGCGCCGTGGGTGGCTTCGACGGCAGAGTGCATCAGGTCTACGGCCTTCTCGCCGCGCTCTATGGAGACGCCCGCGGCCTCGTAGGAGCTCTCGGTCATCTGCTCCGGGTGCCGGCGTAGTGAGTACGGTTCTCCAGGGCGAACTTCCCGGAGGAGCCGGGGATCGGGTAGTCCCCGTCGAAGCACGCGCGGCACAGGCGACCCTTGGGCTGGCCGGTAGCGGCTACCATCGCCTCATTCGAGAGGTAGGCTAGGGTCGTAGCGCCGATGTGGGCCCGGATCTCCTCAACCGAGGAGTTGGCGCCCACGAGCTGCTCTCTGGTATCCATGTCTATACCGTAGTAGCAGGGACCCGTGATCGGCGGCGAGGAGACCCTGAAGTGGACCTCCGTTGCCCCTGCATCGAAGAGAAGTTTCACGAGTTTGCGGCTCGTGTTCCCGCGCACGATGGAGTCGTCTATGACGACGACGCGCCTGCCCTCTATCACCGAAGGGAGCGGGTTGAGCTTGAGACGCAGGCCGAGCTGGCGCATACCATCCGTCGGTTGGATGAACGTCCGGCCGACGTAGCGGTTCTTTATGAGGCCCTCGGCGTAGGGTATGCCGCTCCGCTTCGAGTACCCGACGGCAGCCGAGATCCCCGAGTCCGGCACCGGTATGACGACGTCGGCTTCAGCCGGCGCTTCCTCGGCGAGCAGCTCACCCATCCTCCCTCGCGCCCCCGCGACCTCCCGCCCGTCGAAGCGCGAGTCGGGACGGGCGAAGTACACGTACTCGAAGACGCACAGAGCGGGGCGCGGGCTCTCGCCTTTGAAGCTGTGCAGGCCCGAATCGTCTATGACGACGACCTCGCCCGGAGCAACCTCCCGCAGGAAGCGAGCGCCGATGATGTCGAGGCCGCACGTCTCGCTCGAGACGGCGTAGCCGCCCTCGACCTCGCCGATGCAGAGCGGCCTGAAGCCATGCGGGTCGTGGAAGGCTACCAGCTTGTCGCGGAAGACCATGGCCACCGAGTAGGCACCCTCGAAGCGCCGCATCGCCGCCTGCACAGCCTCGCCCACAGACCGGCCCTGCTCCAGCTCCTTCACCGCCGCCGCCGCGATAAACGTTGTATCCGAGGTGGAGTTGAACTCGAAGCCCTCCGCCGTTAGCTCCTCGCCCAGGCTCACGGCGTTCACCAGGTTTCCGTTGTGGGCAACGGCCACGTTAAGCTCGCCGCGGCCGTGGAACTCGGGCTGGGCGTTCTCCCACGAGGCCGATCCCGTCGTCGAGTAGCGGACGTGGCCTAAGGCTATGTGACCGCACTCCAGCGAGGCGAGCCTCCTCTCGTCGAAGACCTGGGAGACGAGGCCCATATCGCGCACGACCGTCGTCCGCTCGCCGTCGGAGATGGCTATGCCGGCCGACTCCTGTCCGCGGTGCTGCAGGGCGTAGAGGCCAAAGTACGTGCGCTGCGCTAGCTCCCCCTCCAGCTCACGCGAATACAGGCCGAAGACCCCGCAAGCCTCCTTCGGCTTGCCGCTGTCCTGGAGATCCTCGCTCAAAGACTCACCCTCCCGATCTCAGATCCTGTCCAGCTCGGCGACGGTCATCTCGCCCCGAATGTTGCCCGTTTTGAGGGTCGAGGCGGGCTCGAAGAGTATTATTTGCGCCTCCTCATCGGCCACGGGCCGGTGCTCGACCCCGCGCGGGACGACGATGAACTCGCCCTCCTCGAGGGTGACGCTCTGGTCCCGGAACTCCATCCGGAAACGCCCCTTCACCAGCAGGAACAATTCATCCTCCTCGTCGTGATGATGCCAGACGAACTCGCCGAGCAGCTTGACCAGTTTCACGTGCTGGCCGTTCAGCTCGCCCACTATCTTCGGGTTCCAGT
>JARDZQ010000199.1 GCA_029240775.1 Rubrobacteraceae bacterium
CCGCCGATCTGGAGAAGATCTTTGCCGAGCTGCAGTTGGCGGCACGCCAAGAGAATCGCTCGGTAGGGGAGATCTCTTCCATTGTGGCGCTCGGTGCGGTGAGTGCAGGCGTGAAGCTGGGAAACGTTCACATCTTCGACTACTACCGCGGTGCGCTGCGGACGATCGTACAAGAGGGCCTGGTCTCCTATCTGCAGCGAACCAGCACCCCCTACCTAACGCGGGCGGGTTCCCATTTCGATCCTCGGTCGAGCACCTACTCCGAACGCCTGCTACGGCGCTGGACGGATCGGCGCTCACCCGCGGGGCGCCAAACGACGCCGCAGGCCGAAACACCAGACGAGGAAAAGGCCGCCCGTGGCTGAGACCAGGGACTCCTTCGCCCACCTGATCCTCAACCCCGCAGCCGGGGGTGCAGCAGCGTATCTCAGTGAGTTGACCAAAACGGCCCGCGAGCGCAGGATCCGGGTGAGTGTACTGCAGCCCGGGGAGGACATGAGACACGCCGCCCTCGCGGCAGCAGAGGGCGGCGCTCAGGTGCTAGGGGTAGCCGGCGGCGACGGGTCAGTTGCGGCGGTGGCTGGGGTGGCCGTCGAGCATGGGATCCCTCTCGCGGTTGTGCCCGTCGGAACGCTCAACCACTTCGCCCGCGATCTCGCGCTAGATCTCGCGCGCCCGCTTAGCGCTCTCGACGCGTTCTACGCCGGCCACGAGCGACGCGTGGACGTCGGGCGGATCAACGGTCGATTGTTCATCAACAACGTCTCGCTGGGCGTCTACGCGGAGATGTTGGCAGATCCAGGCTATAGGCTGGACAAGCTTGGCGTGGCGCAAGCGAAATTCCAAGCCGCCGTTTTCGACCCGGAATTCCGACGAGCGCTCCGGATTGCCCCGCCTGACGGGGCACCGCTCGAGGGCGTCCTCGCCGTGGTCGTCTCGAACAACCGGTACGAGTTCGCACGGTGGGATAGATTCGGTCAACGCCACCGTTTGGACACCGGGACGTTACAGGTTTCCGTGCTCGACGCCAGCACGCTCGACGAGCTCGGACGGCTGCTCGCGGGCACGCTGATTGGTGCCATGGAGTTCCGTCCCGCATTTCGCCACTGGACCTCCGAGCGTCTGGTGATGGGCACTCTCGGCGAGAGGCTGCGGGCCGGGGTAGACGGCGAGCCGATCACGTTCGAGGCACCGTTGCGGTTCTCCGTGTACCCTGGCGCGCTGCGCGTGCTTGTGCCGGAGGGGCTACCCGCTAGCCGGCAGGCGCCGCCACTAGAGGCCGGTTGGCACGCCGCCCGTGCGCTGCGCCGCTGGCTGCGTCCGCCCCCAGCCGAGCAGAAGGGTAGAAGCGACAATACTTGGATTCCAATGAACCAGGACATCCCTGGTCCTCGACGCCCGGACGAGACGATATAGAGAGGAGAACCAGAACAGCGAAGATCACGGTGGACAAGAGAAGGAAAAGACGAGAGAGAAGGGAGAAGACTCATGAGCGAACAACCCGGACAAGTCGACCGCGCTACCGAGGAAGACGAACATACCTGGACCGAGCAGATCGAGATCGCCGGCAGCGAACTCGTAGACCGCACGAAGGAGCTGATCGCCCAGGGCAACGTCAGGCGCTTGATCATCCGCACGTCCGACGACGAGAAGCTACTGGAAGTGCCGCTGACGACCGGTGTGGTGGTCGGGGGAGCGTTCACGCTGCTTGCTCCAGTTCTGGCCGCGTTGGGAGCGATGGCGGCGCTGCTCGTCCGGGTCAAGGTCGAGGTCGTGCGCACCGAGCGCAAGCCCGGGGAGTCGGCCAACCCCCAGGAGCGATGACCTACGGCTCGAGGGGCAGCACCTCGAGGCTAGCGCCGCGCTGTGCGCTGGACTAATTGCTGGGGCTCCGCCGGGCTTCACTTGGCGGAGCTCTGGTTCGCGGGGAGAGCAAGACATCCTACGGCCACATCGCGCGGATCCCGGGTTCACCTGGGGACGGAGGGGCCAGGATCGACACATGATCCAGAAATCCCCAGCCCTTGGAGCTGCAATTCCGCGCCTTGCTGGACGCAGGAACTTCTGAGGTGCAGCTTGCGCTTGCTACACAGTGAGGCCTCCAGCCCTATTCACGAAGCGGCGAAAAGAAGTGTTCGTGGAGGGTCGCTCTTCCCATTCGCCGCCTACAAACGCCCAGTTTTCGTAGAACACCTGGGTTCGGGGTCAAGACCCGCTGGCTGGAGGATTGGGCCAGCGTCCCGGCGGAAGCGTGATTGCGGATTTTTCCCGGCAGTGCGAATCGCAGCAACGCCACGCTGCAGTCTGCCAATAAGCTCGGCATTTAGGAACGAACACGATCCCCTACGATGCATTTCGCTGCGATTCAGCGAGTATCTAGAAAGTGGTCTTCTCGGAGGGTCGCGGCTAGGGGAAAGCCCTCTTGAACAGCCCCGGGTAGTCCAAGACCAGGCCGCCTGAGTCCACTGGCAGGTCAGCGGTGAACCCGCCGTCGAGGCTTAAAAACCGGTAGAGTCCGCCCTCGCCACCTGTCTCGAGGCAGGTGTAGCGCTGCGGCTCTTGCCAGGGTTGCAACTTGGCCCCATCGAAGTAGGCTACCACGATCTCGGCCGCCTCCCCGGGCGCGAGGTCGAGGCGTCGGATGGGAAGCGTGTTCGTGAACGGCGTCTCGGAGATGTCCACGTACTCGCACCCCTCCAGGTACGTCACGGCCCGGCCGTCGGGTCCCGTCCAATTGCCCTTCCCGTCGGAGAGCAGCTCCACCCTTGGCGGCTCGCCGGGGACGCCCACGCGCGTGGCACGCACGCGCCAGTAAGCATCGCAGCGCACCTCGTAGGAGAGGCGGAACGGGCGCCCCTCCGCCACGCCCAGGACCAGGCCGTCGGCCACTATGCCGCTGTCGCGCACCGACAGGCGCAGGTGCCCAAGCCCGGGACCGTCCCACGCCGACCACATCACCTCGCGTACCACGCGCCTCCTCCTCCGATTGCTTTCTCAGACCCACCACGGAGGAGTCTAAGGGCGACCGGGGCGTCTCCACACCCACAACCCTCCCTACAGGATCCCGGCCATCCTACGCTATTTACCCAAGCTCCTAGAAGATGCGTTCTGGGAAGTTCGCCGATGTGAGGGAGTGCCTCAGAGGGATACTCTGTATGCAGGTGTTGGTTCGGGGACGGACTCGGAGGAGGCTAGGGGATGGGCTTGGGCAGGTACAAGGTGGCAGCGGGGCTCGCGGTTTCGGACATGGGCAGGGCTAGGGAGTTCTACGAGGGCACGCTCGGTCTCTCGGTGAGCATCGACTCTGGCGACAACGTGCAGTACCGGTGCGCGGAGGGTAGCGTGATGCACGTCTACCTCTCTCCCGAGCACGCCGGCAACTCCACGGCGACCCTGGCTAGCTGGGGCGTCGACGACGTCGAGAGCGTCGTCGACGAGCTCACCGAAAAGGGCGTCGCCTTCGAGCGCTACGAGGAGGGTTCTATCGTCACGGACGAGAAGGGCATCGCCACCTTCGAGGGGGGCGCCAGGGTTGCCTACTTCACGGATCCGGACGGAAACACCCTCTCGATCGCCCAAGCGCCACGGCCGTAACCTTGCGGTCGGACGACGACTTCGAAAGCAGACGTAATGAACGGTGAACCTCGAGGCAGCTACGCCTCCGTGAACGGTCTACAGATGTGCTACGAGGTCCACGGCACAGGCAAACCGCTCGTCCTGCTCCACGGCGGCGAAGTGCTGCTCGGAGTCCGCTTCACCGGATGCGTGTCGTACGAAACGGGTTCCGAAGGTCTCTGCGATGATCATCAAGGGCTTCCACTGACACGTCGTCGCTCGCGAGACACCTCTGCACCGGCTCTGAGCGACAGTCTAGTACGTCTTGTCGCTTGTCGTGGTCGTGCCTTCCGGCGAACTTACGACGGCTGCAAGCACGAGCTTGGAGCTTCCCGCGCATACGCGCAGGCGAATGACCGTAGCTTCGCTACCCTTCGAGTGCCTGGCGGACGAGGTGTAGCGTCTCCTCGGCGCAGCCCCAGGAGAGCGTAACGCCAGAGCCGCCGTGGCCGTAGTTGTGGATGCGCGGCGGGGCGTGGGGGACGTGCTCTTTTTCGAGGCGGATCTCTGGCCGGCCAGGTCTCAGACCCACCTTGTGCTCGAGTACCCCGGCCTCCGCGAGGCGCGGCTCGAGCTTCGTGCAGCGCTTCAGGATGGCCGCCGCGGTCTGCGGGTCGGGCTCCGTGCTCCACTCTCCGTCTTCGGATGTGCCGCCCAGAATGCAGTCCTCGGAGCGTGGGATCACGTACGTGATGCCCTCCGGGTTCGCTTCGTCGAGCATAAAGCGCTCGAGGCCAGGGTTCCGGACGCGCAGGATCTGGCCGCGTATCGGCTTCATCGAGGAATCTCCGACCAGCTCGCGTGCCCCCAGCCCCGCGCAGTTGACGACCACGCGTGCGCCTTCTATCTCATCCAATGAAGATACGACGTTGTGCTCGACGCGTCCGCCGGACCCGGTGAAGCGGTCCAGAAGGTAGCCGAGGTAGACGGGCATCTCGATCACCGGCGCGGTGAAGATGTGGCCGTCGGTGTAGCCGGGCGGCAGCTCATCCTGCTCGCACCGGCGGACGTCTGGCACCGCGCTCGTCCACCACGGCTCGGGGACCTTCTGGTGCCAGATCTCGACTCCCTCGCGCATGCGCACGCCGCTCTCGGGGAAGCGGGAGAGATCTTCGAAGACCTCGAAGGTCTCGCGTCCCCAGGCGAGCACACGGTCTTCCGGGTAGGCTTTGTACGGCATCCAGAGCGCTGCGGCCACGCTCGAGGTGGTCTGCAGCG
>JARDZQ010000200.1 GCA_029240775.1 Rubrobacteraceae bacterium
ACGGCCGAAGGGATGGGGCCGTGCATGGCGGTGGGCGGCTCCACCAAAAAGGCGGTCTTTGAGGCCTACGTCGAAGAAGTCCTGGCGCCGAGCCTCTTGCCCGGGCGTGTTGTGGTGATGGACAACCTCGGCGCGCACAAGGGCGAGCGGGTGAGGAAGCTCATTGAGGAGAGGGGCTGCCAGCTGTTGTTCCTGCCGCCCTACTCGCCGGACTTCTCGCCCATCGAGGAGGCCTTCTCGAAGGTCAAGGCGCTCCTGAGGAAGGCCAAAGCCCGGACGCGCGGGGCGCTCTTGGAGGCCATCGGCCGGGCCTTGGAGGCGGTCAGCACGAAGGACGTGCGGGGCTGGTTCGGCCATTGCGGATACCTGCTCAGCACTCAACCTTCATGAACACCGCTGTAGGGATCGAGAGAGGAGGTCAGGAGCCAACCCGATGAACGATAGGCGTTTGTACACCGCGGATGCGTTACCGGCGGACCTGACGAACCATCACCACCATCTTCGGGCGGCGTCGGAGGAGGAAGCCGAACGGAGGATGAGCGAGCGCTACCCGGAGGCAGTCGCGGTCCTTGTAAGACTCGAGAGGTCGTGGCGGCAGGTCTCCTCCGGTTCTGGACCGGTCTCGTAAGGCGTTCCCTGCTGAGGCCGGGCGGAAAGTGACAAACATCTGAGATCACACCCTCGACGAGATCGGGCGAACAGGGCATACGTCAGGCTATGAGACCAGCTCCACTAATGAGTAGTCTCGATAGCCCTCCTGGTCGTCGGCCTCGTAGCCTTGCTCCCCGACGGTACCTCCGCCTTTGTGAGGTGTTGCCTGGCAGCCGGCAAGAACGTACCGAACGCGCGCTAGGAACTGTTTGGAAAGTCCGAGTGAGCTTTACTCTGGGATTCCACGAGTCGGCAAAACGAGGCGAGAAGCGCCCCAATCGCCGCTCTGCACTGCCCAGAGCACACGATCCACTCCAGCCATTTTAAAGACGGTCTCTCCACAAGGTCAGGTGAACAAGCATGTTCTGTGGCTCCTATCGCGCACGGAGCTCGTGCCGGGATTCACGGTACCGCATAGTCTCGAAGGCGGCCAGCGCGCACAGTAGCACCGCGAGAATGGCGAGGGTGACGAGGGAGGGGACCGACACCGCTACGGGGATGAGCGCGCAGCAGAGGATCGTCACCACCAACCTGGGAACGCTTACGCTGCCGACCTCGCGCAGCCTGAAGGCGTTGTGCCCGAGAAGGTAGAGGGCGACGCCGCCGCACAGCGCTACGGCCGGGATAGTCCCGAGCGGATCTCCGACGTGAGCCAGTGTCTTCTTGATGCCCAGAGCAACCAGGACAATGCCGGCCACTATCGGCAGGTGCAGGTAACTGTAGGCGTCTCGCGCCAGCCTCGCTCGTGCCTCCCCCTTCGCTGCGGAGAGCCTCCGCCCGGCGACCAGCATGACGAGGTCGAAGTAAGCCCACCACAGATCACTATGAGGCCATAGCGCTCCACGAAGTGCTCCGCATGGACCTGGAAGCCCGACACGCCGCGGACTAACGACACGCTCAGGTCGATCGCGAGGGCTGCCACCCAGAGCGCGGCCTGGGCGAAGCCGTCCACGAACCCGGCCGGGATGAGAAGCATCGGGGCAACCAGAAAGCCCGGCGTGAGCCGGACGAAGGCCTGGTGTGTCTCCGGCGTGTTACCGGTGGCGAGCACGAACAGGACCACGTGCAAGAGCCGCACGACGAAGTAGGCCAAGCCGAACAACACCCCGTACTCACCGAAGGCGTCGGGGACGGCGAGCGAGGCCACGAGCATGGCTGCCATCGCGGTAAGGATGACCAACCGCGCGGGGATCACCTCCTCTGCCGGCACGGCGTTGGTGAGCCACGAGTATCCACCCCACGCCCACCACAACACCACCAGCAGCGCACCACCCTGCAGCATCCCTGCCCACGTGAGGTGGTCGGCGAGAAACCCGGTAACCTGGGTGAGGGCGAAGACGAAGACCAGGTCGAAGAAGAGCTCGAGAGGAGTGACGCGCCGCTCGGCGAGATCCCCGTCCTCCGTCGCCGCACGCATCGCGTCTACCGTGCTCATCCGATACCCTCCTGCTCTGTCCTCTGCCTCCGTGCCGGTGCGCATATTGTGGCAGCGGCGACGAGGTTCTTATACCGCCCGAACGGCTAGTTTGTGCAGAACTGGCCGGGCGTTCTGGCGAGCGGGCAGCCACAGGCTTCGCACAGTACGCTTCAACTTTCACGATCTCCCCTGAGCTGCAGCCCACCAGCGCCTAGCCGTCAGACGAGCTTCGCCTCGTTCTGCGGCGCCTCGCCCGGCGTAGCGTAAGCCGCAAGAACGCGTCGGATTCCTGTCCCTGCCAGATGCTGAAGCGCTGAAAGCCGCCTGGCACAGCCTAGCGCGGGGTCTCCTCTATCTCGACGCGCTCGATTCTGTCCCCCGGCTCGCGGTCGCTCTGCGGGTCGCGCTCGCGGATGGAGTTGACGACCTCCATGCCCTCGACGACCTCTCCGAAGACGGCGTGCCTATCGTCGAGCCACGGCGTGGCCACGTGCGTGATAAAGAACTGCGAGCCGCCGGTGTTCGGGCCGCGGTTGGCCATCGAGAGCACGCCTGGCCTGTCGTGCCGCAGGTCCGGGTGGAACTCGTCGCGGATGCTGTAGCCCGGCCCGCCGGCACCCGTCCCGGTGGGGTCCCCGCCCTGCGCCATAAAGCCCTCTATCACGCGGTGGAAAGTCGTCCTGTCGAAGTACCCCTCGCGCGCCAGGAAGACAAAGTTGTTCACGGTCTGTGGCGCCTCTTCGGCGAAGAGCTTGATCCTGACGGTGCCCTTCTCGGTGACGAGGTTCGCGTGGTAGTCGTGGTCGGGCTTGAGCGCCATCTCCGGCGGCCGGTCGTATGCTCTCTCGGTCATCGATACCTCCCGGATCGTCTGTTGGTTTCTCTCATGCTAGCTTATCCGATGGTCGCCACTCGTAGAGGCCGATCCGGCAGTACTCCTCGAACCCGAGCCGGCGGTAGACCGGGTAGCCCATCTGCCGCGCTTCCCGCAGCGGCGCCAGGGTGGTTGCCACACCTATGCCTCTCCGTCTGGCCTCTTCGATGGTGGAGACGAAGTAGATGCCGGCGACGCCCGCACCGAGGAACAGGGTGGAGGTCGCGACCGGTTCCCCGCCGTGGCGCCCCAGATAATGGCGCCACGGCACATCGTCTCCGAGCCCCATCCTGCGGTACAGCTCCGCGACCCACACCGCTTCCCGCGGTCCTTCACCGAAACCCTGGCCGAGCGCGTCCTCCCACGCCGACAGACCCTCCTCGTCCGTTACCCGCTCTATCTCGAAGTCCTCGGGAGCCGGAACGCCACCGGGCAGCACGGACAGCTCGCCATCCCGACGTCGTCGTCTCCGTAGGTGAAACCGTGTGCCAGCAGGCGTCCGGCGATATCTGCGGGACGCATCGATGGGCCTACGTGCCAGGAACCCGGCGCGCCGTGCGCCCGGAAAACGTCCATCGACTCCGCGATGACGCCGTCGGCCTCCTGGGGCGAGAGGTCGGCGCGCACGGCGCAGTTGTGGTAGTCGATGGGGATCTCCCCGATCACCCACCGGACCCTACCGTCGTCGCTCTCCTGTGCCCCCGCCGCGCGCCCGAGCGCGACGAGGAACTCCTCGCCGTTCTCCTCGATAGCCCGGACTGGGTCCATAGCCCCTAGAGCGCGTAGTCGCCGGTGTGAGCCTCTTCCAGGTAGCGGGCGAGGAGTTCTATGGCGGCCTGCACGTCGCTCTCGCTCACCATCTCGTTCGGGGTGTGGACGTAGCGGCAGGGGATGGAGAGCGTTATAGCGGGTATGCCCCCGTGCAGGCGCTGGACGCCTCCGGCATCCGTGCCGCCGGAGGGCAGAATCTCGGTCTGGTGCGGGATGCCCTCGCGCTCGGCTATCGTCCGGAAGTGCTCGACGAGTCTGGGGTGGGAGATCGAGTACGAGTCCATGAGCTTGATCGCGACCCCCTTGCCGAGCTCGGAGATCCTGCCTTCCTCCTCCGTGCCGGGCACGTCCATCGCGAGCGTCACGTCGAGCGCGACCACGACGGTCGGGGCAAGAGCAGAACCGCTCGCCTCTGCGCCCCTGAGACCCACCTCCTCCTGCGAGGTCGCGACGGCGTGTATGGTCGCCTCGTGCCCGCGCAGCGCCCTCAGCGCCTCGAGCATGACGAAGACGCCGACGCGGTCGTCCATCGCTTTGCCGAGGTAGTTGGCGCCGACCTTCTCGAGCGTGCGGTCCATCGTCGCGTAGTCGCCGACGCGCACGGTCTCCTTGACTTCGTCTGCGGGCATGCCGAGGTCCACGTAGAACTCCTCGGCCTTGGGCACCTTGCGTTCGCCGTCCTGTTGCAGGTGCGGCGGCTTGCGCACGGGCTGCAGGGCGCCGCGCAGCGAGGCGCCGCTCGCGGTGGTGACGATCACGCGCTGGGAGACCATGTTCGCCGGGTCGTGGCCGCCAAGGGTCTGGAGCCGGATAAAGCCCTTCTCGTCAACGTGCCTGACGAGGAAGCCGATCTCGTCCATGTGCGCTGCGATCATCACGCGCGCGTCGTCCGAGCCTCGCTTCGTGCCGATGACGCTGCCTAAAGAGTCCGTGCGGACCTCGTCCGTCAGGTCATTGAGTTCCTCGCGGGCGATCTCGCGTTGTTTATCTTCGCGTCCCGGCACGCCGGGGGTCTCGATAAGCCGCTTGAACAGTGCCTCGTTTAGCGCCACGTCCTCTCCCTCTCTGCGCGTCTACGCCGAGGAGACTAGCAACCGCGCGGTGGCGGGTCAAAGACCCGCTACTCGGTCGCCTCCCTCTCCCTGTGCGCCTCGAGCATCTTGGCCGAGAGGTAGAGGCTCAGGCCGAAGTAGTAGCAGAGGTAGAGGATGGAGAAACCAAGGATCAGGGGATCGGGTTCGGGCATCTCCAGCAGGATGACTGCGTAGCTTACGATCCAGAGCGCGGTGAGCGTGAGCGAGAGCCTGCGGAAGGCTATGGTGCGCGTCGGGTAGACGTAGCGGATGGGGACGAAGACGAGCAGCGAGCAGACGACGAGCACCGCGGCTAGAGTCCCCGGCCCCGGCTCGAAGACGATGGCGTAGAAGGCGACTACGTTGAAGTAGCTTGGGAAGCCCAGGAAGAAGTGGTCGTCGGTCTTGGCGTCCACGCGGCAGAACTGGTAGCTCGAGGCCAAAAGCGGCAGCGCGGCGAAGACCACCCCGGCGTTTCCCTCGGGCAAATAGCCCCCGCTCCACAAGAGGACCATCGGGGCGAAGACGTAGGTCATGTAGTCCACGATGTTGTCCAGCATCGCCCCGTCGAAGAAGGGGAGCGCCTCGCTCACCCGCAGGCGGCGTGCCAGGAGACCGTCGGTGCTGTCGATGAGGAGCGCCGCGAGCATCAGCCAAAGCGCCTTCACCGCCTCCCCCTGGAAGGCTGCGATCAGGATCAGGAGCGCCAGCACCGCCCCGCTCGCCGTGTAGAGGTGAACGGCTACGGCCTTGGTTCTGAACCAGGGGGGATCCACGTTCTCCAAACCCGTCTCTTCGACGCCGATCTCTTCCATCCTGCCTCGCTGACCGTCCTCTCCGTTCCACCTCCATGATACCAGCACGAGGGCTCCCGATATGTGTCCCAACGCCCGCGGGGGCTTAACCAACCTCCGGACGCGCCTCGAGCGAGCGTATCCTGTTTATGGACGCCGCCACCTCTTGCGCCCGCGGAAGGCTGAGCTCCCCGGGATGTCGTCCTCTGTAGCTGCCCAGCGAGTCGAGGCCCTTCTCGGCTATGGAGTCCAGCGCTTCCTCGACGACATCCTTTACGCTCCGGCTCTTGCCCGCGGCGGCGAACTCGCCTATGAGGCGGGCTATGGACTCCGTCTGGCCGGCCTCGGCGAGTTGCTCGAGGTAGGAGAGCTCGACGCGCTCGCGGCCCAGCTCTATGGTATGGGGGCCCCTGCCGCGGGCGGTCTCGCGCCTGCCGCGCCGCAGGTCTATGGAGGACGCCCGCACCCTGCGTCCCCTGGGCGGGCGCATCTCTCCGTCTCCGATGGGCGCGCGCGGCGGGAACTCTCTGACGAGCTCACGAGCGCGCGGGGTGACGTCCAAGGGCTTGTAGTCCTCCATAAGGAGCACGCGGTCAGCCACGTCGAGGTAGTCGCCGACGCCGCCCAC
>JARDZQ010000201.1 GCA_029240775.1 Rubrobacteraceae bacterium
CGCAGTTGAAACCTGAAGCCTCAGATCACCGGCGTCTCGCGGTAAGATCCGAAGACCTCCTGGAGCGCAAAGGAGATCTCCCCGACCGTCGCGTAGGCGCGGACGGCCTCTAGGATCGGGTACATCGTGTTGCCCTCTCCCCTGGCCGCCTCTTTGAGCTCTTCGAGACGCTTCTCGACGAGGGCGTTGTCTCTCTTGTCCTTCAGCCTCTCGAGGCGCTCCACCTGCCGGCGCGAGATCTCGGGGTCTATGCGGTGGATCTCCATCTCCTGTTCATCTTGCGGCTCGTAGACGTTTACGTTGACCATGTAGCGCCTCTTCTCCTCGAGCTCGCGCTGGTAGCGGGCGCTAGCCTCGGCGATCTCGCGCATCGGGAAGCCTACTTCTATGGCCTTTATCATCCCGCCCATCTCGTCTATCTGCCTGAAGTAGTCGTAGGCCTGGCGCTCGATCTCATCGGTAAGAGCCTCGACGAAGTACGAGCCGCCCAACGGATCTATGGTGTTGGTCACACCAGTCTCCAGGGCGGCGATCTGCTGGGTTCTGACCGCTATGCGTACAGCTTCCTCCGTCGGCAGCGCCAGTGCTTCGTCTAGCGAGTTGGTGTGCAAGCTCTGCGTCCCGCCGAGGATGGCGGCGAGCGCCTCGAAGGCGGTTCGGGCTACGTTGTTGTACGGTTCCTGGGCGGTCAGGGAGACACCAGCGGTCTGGGTGTGGAAGCGCATGCGTAGAGAGCGCTCGTCTTTTGCGCCGTACCTCTCCTTCATGACGGTGGCCCAGATGCGCCTCGCCGCCCGGAACTTGGCGATCTCCTCGAAGAAATCTATGTGCGAGTTGAAGAAGAACGAGAAGCGCGGGGCGAAGTCGTCCACGTCGAGTCCCGCCTGGACGCCGGCCTCTACGTAGGCGAAGCCGTCGGCCAGCGTGAAGGCGAGCTCCTGAGCCGCGGTCGAGCCGGCCTCGCGGATGTGGTAGCCGCTGATAGAGACCGTGTTCCACTTTGGCATGTGCTCGGTCGAGTAGACGAGCATGTCCTTGAAGACGCGCATGGAGGGCTCGGGTGGGAAGAGCCACTCCTTCTGGGCGATGTACTCCTTGAGGATGTCGTTCTGGTTCGTGCCCCCGAGGGCTTCGGGCGGGACGCCCTGCTTCTCGGCCGCGACGACGTACATCGCGAGGAGGGTCATGGCGGGCGCGTTTATGGTCATGGAGGTCGTGATCTCGTCCATCCGAATGCCCTCGAAGAGGCGCTCCATGTCCTCCAGGGAGTCTATGGCTACGCCTTCCGTCCCTACCTCGCCCAGAGACAGCGGCGAGTCGGAATCCAGGCCCATCAGGGTCGGCATGTCGAAGGCGACCGAGAGGCCGTTCTGGCCGTGATCTATGAGGTACCTGAACCGCCGGTTTGTCTCTTCGGCGTCCCCGAAGCCCGCGAACTGCCTGATGGTCCAGAGACGACCACGATACATATTTGGGTAGACGCCGCGCGTGTATGGATACTCCCCGGGATACCCGAGCTTCTCGTCGTAGGAACTTTCGACGTCCTCCGGGGTATACAGGGCCTTCACGGGTATACCGGACATCGTCGAGAACTCGGCGTCGCGCTCTGGGTTCTTCGAGTAGGCTTCCTCCCAGCGCTCGCGCGCGCCCTTCTTGGTATCCACGGCATGCTCCTCCCGTGTGTCCGCTCCCTTTACCCAGACTGTAGCATAAGCGGTGAGCGAGCCCCCGTAGACGATGCGGTTCTGGAACGAGGCTGATGGTCACCGAGGAACGCAGGATCGAGGTCGAGCAGTTTCTCGCGCGAGTCTGCGCCTGGTCGCTGCAGCGCCCCGACGTCGTGGCGGTGGCACTGGTGGGCTCGTGGGCCTGCGGCCATCCCGGGATGGACTCGGACGTGGACCTCGTCGTGCTCACCACGGACAAGCCGGCCTACCTGCGCGAGGAGTCCTGGGTGGCAGAGCTCGGCGGTACCCGTATCATCCGTACACAGGACTGGGGGCCCCTCTACACCGAGCGCCGGTTCGTGCTTCCCTCGGGGCTGGAGGTAGAGTTCGGGGTCGCGCCGCCGGCGTGGGCCGCGTTGGACCCGAGCATCGGCGGTCTGCGAGCTTTGCACGATCCGGAGGGCGTCCTCGCGCGGCTCATCGAAGCATGCCGGGGAGAAGCATGACCTCTCTCTGCACGCCCGTAACCGACCTAGACGGGCAGCGATCCGCTACGCGTCTCCCTTCAAGCGGTCAAGAGGATACTTCGTGCCCCGCCACTCGATGCCGCCGCCCGCCAGGGCTCTGTATGCGGACCTGAGCATCGCGTAGATGACGACGCTTGTCGCGAAAGGATGCAACGCGGCGTAAAGCGGCGAGAGCCGCGACCCTGAGCGCCTCGTCCCGTAAGCGTACATGGCAAACACGAGCATCACGTCCGCGCCGAGGAGTAGCCGCGTCACCACGCGGCGCGCGAGGAACACCCCGGCGAAGGGCAACACGTTGGTGAGAAAGAGCGCGAGCGAGGCGAGGATGGCCGTCGAGAGCCGGTAGTCCATCGCCGGGAACATGCTCTTCTCGAGCCCGCGCACGGCACCCGCGAGCGTGCGGTACCACTCGACGCTCACCGACCCCGTCCCGTACGCCACGTCCTGCCGGAATCCCGCCTCCTTGAGGAGCCTGCCGAGCCTCATGTCGTCGTCGGGACGCATGCGGATAGGCCGGTGGGTACCAGCGCGGAGATACGCCTCGCACCTGACCAGGTTGAAAGACCCGACGCCCACCGCCTCCCTCGCCCTCGGGTCGGAGGCCCGCCACGGCCTCTGCGTGACCTCGAAGACGAGGCTGAAGGCAGCCACGAAGCTCTTCAGGGCCACGCCGCGGGAGACGATCTCGGGGGCGAGGGTGAGGTGGTCGGGGCCCTCGCGTACCGCGTAACCCAAGGCATCCTCGATGCACCCCGGCGCGAAGCGTACGTCGGCGTCGGTAAAGAGGAGCCAGTCACTATCGGTCCCTTCGGCGCCGAGGTAGAGGGCGTGGTTCTTGCCCAGCCACCCATCGGGCAGTTCCTGGACCCGTATCACCCGCATCACCTCCGGCCGCTCGGAGGCGAGTCGGGAGAGGATCTCGCCGGTGCGATCGGTCGAGCGGTCGTCCACGGCGACGACCTCGAGATGGCCCGGGTAGTCTTGAGCGAGGACGGACCGGAGCGCCGCTTCGATGGTATCCCCCTCGTCGCGGGCCGGCACGATGACCGAGACGGACGGGTAGCGTTCGAGCGGGTCCTGGCCCCTCCCTGTCTCGCGCAGAACGGACACACGCCGCACGCCGCGGAACCAGTCAACGGCCATCGCGAGCCAGGTCGCTGAGCTCAGGGCCACCAGCGCGGAGCCGAGGAGGGACCGGCGAGAGACTTTGCTCAACCGACGACGGGCCGCGAGCCCTCGACGCCGCCGGGGGGTCCCGTCATCTCCTTCAGTATGCCGCGCGAGATCACGAGCCGCTGTATCTCGCTCGTGCCCTCGTAGATCTCCGTCACCCGCGCGTCGCGGTAGTAGCGCTCGACCGGATGGTCCTTCATGTACCCGTACCCGCCAAGAACCTGGACCGCCTCGTAGGTGACCTCGTTGGCTACCTGCGAGGCGTAGAGCTTCGCCCTCGCCCCGGCCTCGGTGACGCGCATCCCGCGGTCCTTCATCCAGGCCGCCTCGTGGACGAGGAGGCGGGCGGCCCTTATCTTCGTCTGCATGTCCGCCAGCTTGAACGCGATAGCCTGATGCTCGGCTATCGGCTTGCCGAAGGTCGTCCTCTCGGCCGCGTAGTTCGAGGCGTAGCGAAAGGCGGCTTCGGCGATGCCGAGGGCCTGCGCGGCGATCCCGATCCTCCCGAAGTCCAGCGTACCGAGCGCCACCGAGAGCCCGTTGCCCTCCTCGCCGAGCCGATCCTCCTCGGGGACGAAGACGTTCTCGAGGTGCATGTCGTCGGTCGTGGCTGAGATAACGCCCATCTTCCTGGCATGCTTGCCGAAGGAGACGCCCTCGGCGTCCGTGGGGACGATAAAAGCCGTTACGCCCTCGGGGGCGCAGGCGAAGACGATCGCGGCGCCTGCTATGCGGCCGTTCGTGAGCCACTGCTTGTGGCCCGAGAGCCTGTAGCCGCCGTCAACCCTCCCGGCGGTCGTCTGGATCGCGGCTGCGTCTGAGCCTGCCTCCGGCTCGGTGAGGGCGAAGGACCCGATCCTGGTTCCCCGCGCCAGGTCCGGCACCCACCGCGCCTTCTGGTCCTCGCTCCCGTATATCACTATCGGGAGCGTTCCCGCGCTCGTGTGCACAGCAAGCGTCACGCCGATGCCGGCATCTGTCCGGCTGATCTCCTCGATTAACAAGCAGTAGGAGAGGAAGTCCGAGCCTGCCCCACCGTACTCCTCAGGCACGCAAAGCCCCATGAAGCCCATCTCCGAGAGCTTCTCCAGCGTCTCGAAGGGGATCCTGTCATCCCGGTCCAGCTCAGCCGCGTACGGAGCCACCTCCCGATCCGCGAACTCCGCAGCCCGCGCCTTGACCTCCTGCTGCTCGGTGCCGAGTTCGAAGTTCATGGGGCCTCCCGATCCGTCTGGATTTGCTCCCTAATATTAGCGTCCTTAAGTCGCGATGCCGGTAGTCGTGAGCATGAAGGCAAGCGGAGGTTGCGGATAGCGTTACTGCGGGCGAGACGTGCCTAAATTCGACACGTCTCCTCGATCAGGGCGTCTACGACGTCTTCAAGCTTTCCCGTACGTTCGTAAACACGGCGCTGACTCGTAGCACCGGTGCCCCGCTCCAACGTCTCGTCCACGAG
>JARDZQ010000202.1 GCA_029240775.1 Rubrobacteraceae bacterium
AAGAGGTGCACGACGTTGCCCTTCTGGTCGCCCATCACCTGGACCTCCACGTGGCGCGGGCCGACCAGCAGCTTCTCCAGATAGATGGAGTTGTCCCCGAAGGCGGACTCGGCCTCGCGCCCGGCGACTTGCACGGCCTGCCGAAGCTCCTTCTCGTCTTCCGCTACCCGGATGCCCCGGCCGCCGCCCCCGGCCGCAGCCTTGACCATAACGGGGTAGCCGATATCCTCCGCTGTCTCTAGCGCCTCGTCGGCGGATGCGGGCCCCTCCGAGCCGGGCACGACAGGCACGCCGGCGTCAAGAGCGATCCGGCGGGCCGCGGACTTGTTGCCCATCTTCTCGATGGCCTCCGCCGACGGGCCGATGAACGTGATATCGGCGGCCCGGCAGGCCGCTGCGAAACGCGCGTTCTCCGCCAGAAAGCCGTAGCCGGGGTGGATCGCCTCGGCCCCCGTCTCTTTTGCGGCTTCGAGCAAGGCTTCTATGTTCAGGTAGCTCTTCCCCGCTGGTGGCGGGCCGATGTTGACGGCTTCGTCGGCGTGGCGGGTGTGGAGTGCCTCGGAGTCGGCGTCGGAGTAGACGGCGACCGCCGGTATCTCGAGCTCCTGACAGGCCCGTATGACGCGCAGCGCGACCTCACTGCGGTTGGCGACCAGAACCTTCTTCAACATGATGTTTTCAGCCTCCCTCAGAGCCCACCTAACCCGGGCGTCATGATACCCTGCGCGGAGCCTCGCGCTCCACTATCAGATCCGCGAAGCGGCTATGGCGGGAGCGGCGGCGACGGCCACGAGCGCGGCGAGGGCCACCTTTATCAGGTCGAAGAACACGAAGGGAGCAACACCCTGCGCCAGGGCCGCGGCGATGGGCAACCTCGTCACCACGGCGAGCCAGGTGGCGCCGAGGGCGTAGATCACGGCGAGGCCGGCGCATCCCCAGAGCAAGCTCGTCCACAGCGCCCGCCGGCGGGCGGCGCCTCTCGTGGCGTTGGTGGCGAGTCCCGCTACGGCTGCGGCGATAGGGTAGGAGAGCAGGTACCCTCCCGTGGGGCCGAGCAACACGCCGAGCCCACCCTTGAACTGGGCGAAGACAGGCAAGCCGACGGCTCCGATGAGCAGGTAGATCGCCTGCGCGAGCGCCCCGTAACGCGGTCCGAGCAGGAGCCCGGAGAGGATGACCGCCGGAACTTGCAGGGTGAAGGGTACCGGCGAGAAGGGCAGCGGTATGGCTATCTGGGCCGCCACCGCCGTCACAGCAGCCATTAGCGCTGCCCGGGTCATCATGGCTACGTTCACGAGCTCATCCCCCCTCTCACCGCCGAAAGCGGTTCGTTCTCCTTAGTCCACGCTCTTTTGACATCTATTGACCAGCATTTCCGGCGCTAGTAGTATTCTAGCGCTGTCGAGGGGAAGGCGGGGTGAAGCGCACTATGGGCCGCAGCGTCGAGACCGAACTGCCTCAAGCCAGGTACAGCTACGGCGGAGACGAGTACGTCTTCGTCGAGCTCGCAGAAGCGATGAGCTTGAAGGTGAATTTCCGGGCGATGGCGATCACGAATAGGCTCAGGGAGGAGGGCATCCCCGGCGTAACCGACATCTGTCCGTCGAACGCTTCGTACATGATTCGCATAGACCCCTACGAGCTTCACCCGGACGATCTGATCTCACGCCTCAAGGCGATAGACGAGGAGGTCGGCGACGTCCGCGGCTTCGAGCTCGAGACCCGAGTCGTTGATGTGCCAGTCATGATGGAAGACCCCTGGACCCACGAGACGCTGATGCGCTTCCGCGACAGGCACCAGGACCCAAACGCCACCGACCTGGAGTACTCAGCGCGCGTAAACGGTTTCGGCTCGAAGGAAGACTTTATCGAGGCGCTTCTTGGCTCTCCGTGGTTGGTGACCATGATCGGATTCGTGCCGGGGCTGCCGTGGTGCTATCAGCTCGTCCCTCCGGAGGAGCAGATCGAGGTGCCCAAGTACGTGAGGCCCCGCACCTACACTCCCGAGCGGGCCTTCGGCTTCGGCGGCGGCTTCGCGGTGGTCTACTCGGTGGAGGGAGCGGGCGGCTACCAGCTCTTCGGCAGGTCGCCGCTCCCGGTGCTGGACGTGACGCAACGCCTCAAGGACTTCCAGGAATCCATCGTCTTCCCCAAGCCGGGCGACATCTGGAACTACCGTCGCATAGACCGCGAGGAGTTCGACCGGCTCGAGGCGGAGGTCGAGGAGGGGACCTTCGAGTATAAGAAGAAGGAGTTCGTCTTCCACCCGGACCGCTCGCTCGAGGACCCGCACGCTTACAACGAGGAGATCCTGGGGGTGCTCTATGGGAATTAGGGTCAGGCAGCCGGGACTCCTCACCACCGTGCAGGACACGGGACGCTTCGGGGAGTACGCCATCGGGATGCCGCCTTCGGGGGCTATGGATGTGTTCTCGTACCAGGTCGGTAACTACCTGGTGGGCAACGAGGACGGCGCGGCGGGATTGGAGATGACGTACCTCGGCCCGGAGCTGGAATTCACAGAGGACGCCGTCATCGCCATCACCGGGGCCGAGATGCCGCCGAAGATAAACGGCGAAGTGGCGCCGGCTTGGGAGGTTATCGCGGTGGAGTCCGGCGACGTTCTCTCATTCGACTACCTGGGGAGCGGGGCCCGGTCGTACCTGGCGGTGGCGGGGGGTATAGACGTCCCCATCTTTATGCACAGCCGCTCGACCTACACCCTGATCGGGCTCGGCGGCCTCGAGGGGCGCGCCCTGCAGGAAGCCGACGAGCTGGAGGTCGGGGAGGGGGGAGATCGCTCCGACCGGGTTGGCAAGGCCGTGGATGAGGATCACGTCCCCGCCTACTCCAAAGAGACGGAGCTGCGGGTGATCATCGGCCTCGCCAGCTACCGACTGACCGAGGAGAGCATGGAGGAGTTTTTAAGCACCACGTGGACCGTCACCCCGGATGCGGACCGCGTCGGCTACCGTTACAAGGGCGGCGAGCTTAAGTTCGTCGAACGCGAGCAGCCCGCCGGGGCTGGGGCTGACCCGGCGAACGTGGTGGACTTCGGGTATCCCATCGGCTCCATCCAGGTGCCAGGCGGGGTCGAACCCATCGTGCTGATGAACGACGCTGTCACTGGCGGCGGCTACGCAACCATCGGGACCGTCATAAGCGCGGACCGCGACAGACTGGCCCAGACCAAGACCAACGACAAGACCCGCTTCAGGTCTGTGGACCTCGACGAGGCCCTCAAGGCCCGCGAGGAGCGTCGGCAGCAGATGGTCCAGATCCAGCAGGCCTTGAGCTAAGCGTGTTCCGAGAGGAAGGTGAATACCGTGCAGATTGACCTCAACTGCGACATGGGTGAGAGCTTCGGCCCGTGGAAGATGGGATTTGACGAGGAGATGATGCAACACATCTCCTCCGCCAACGTCGCTGGCGGTTTCCACGCCGGCGACCCCCACACTATGCGCAAGACCGTGGCGCTCGCCAGGGAGCGCGGCGTCGCCGTGGGCATACACTCGGGGTATGGGGACCTGGTGGGCTTCGGGCGGCGGGAGATGCAGATGTCGCCGGACGATGTCCAAGACGAGTTGATCTACCAGCTCGGCGCCTTGCGCGAGTTTGCCCGCTACTACGACATGGAGGTCCAGCATGTAAAGCCCCACGGCTCCCTCTACATGGTCGCTGCCCGCGACGAGGAGATCTCGCGCGCGATCATCGAGGCGATACAACGGGTCGACCCGGGCCTCCTGCTTTTCTGCATGCAAGCCTCCCTGACCTACGAGGTGGCGCAGAGGATGGATCAGCCGGTGGCGGCGGAGTTCTATGCCGACCGCGCGTACAACGACGAAGGCCAGATCGTCTTCACCCGCGCGGTGACCGAGGAACTCGACCCCGAGGAGGTCGGCGACCGGGTCGTCAGGGCCGTGACCGAGGGCAAGGTCACGACACAGAGCGGCAAGGACATAGAGGTGCCCTCGGACTCCGTGTGCGTTCACGGGGACACCCCCGGCGCCGTCGGGCTGGCCGAGGCCATAGCCCGCAAGCTCAATGAGAACGACATCGAGATCCGGCCTCTAGGTCGGGCACAGCAGAGGATCTCTTGACCGGAAGGAGCTCGTGAGTTGGCCGACAAGACCGTTAGAGCGCAGATGCCCGGCACCTTCTACCGCCGTCCCGATCCGGAGAGCGACGCCTACTTCGAGGAGGGCGACCAGGTCTCGGCCGGAGATACCGTCGGCCTGATCGAGGTCATGAAATCGTTCCACGAGGTCAAGGCCGAGGATGAGGGCACCATCGCCAGGTTTCTCGTCGAGAACGAGGAGGCCGTGGACGCGGGCCAGGATCTCGTAGAGATGGACTAGGATGCCGGGACACACCTCCGTAACCGTCCGCTCTTACAAAATCAGGTGACTTCCCGGTGCACAATAGAACTGATTGCTACTGGCTAAAGTACTCCGACTCAAAGGAGGAGATCGCGCCATGACGGAAATGGCCCGGCGGTACATGGGGAACAGCGTGCCACGCAAGGAGGACCCAACGCTCCTGACGGGACGCAGCAATTTCACCGACGACATCCGACTGCCGGGGATGCTGCACATGGCCTTTCTGCGTAGCCCCTACGCCCACGCCAGGATCACCTCCATCGACGCCTCGGCCGCCAGGGAGCGCCCCGGCGTCGTGGCCGTCTTTACCAGCGAGGACCTGTCCGACGTGTTGGAAGGTGGCGCGAGGGATGCAGAGGACGCTCCCGGCTACGCTGTCGACGAATCGACCGAGAGCGAGGCCGATGTCACCCCAAACGGTAGCGAAGAGTCCGCC
>JARDZQ010000203.1 GCA_029240775.1 Rubrobacteraceae bacterium
AAGAGCATGGGCGAGGCGAGCATCCGGAGCACGCCGGCCAGCGGGTGCTCGATCTCTTGCAGCATGTCCGTGCTCGAGAGGTGCTCGTCGGCGAGCGCCTCGGCGAGCGTGTTGACCGGCCCGCAGGGGACGCCGGCGGCCCGGACCCTCTCCACCCACTCGTCCGCCGTCCGTTCGGAGAGCTCTCGCTGCAGGATCTCCACGAGCTCATCCCGGCTCGCTACCCGGTCCGGGTTCGTGGCGAAGCGTTCGTCAGCGGCCAGGTCCTCGCGGCCGATGGCCTCGCACAGCCTCCCGAACTGGGCGTCGTTGCCGACGGCGACGGCTATCTGCTTGTCCGAGGCGTCGAAGGTCTGGTAGGGGACTATCGTCGGGTGGCCGTTGCCCATGCGGCCCCTGTCCTCACCAGAGACCAGGAACTCCTGACCTCGGTTGGCGAGCCAGCCGAGCGTGCTCTCGAAGAGTGGCACCTCGATGCGCACGCCTTCTCCCGTAGCGTCGCGCCTGCGCAACGCCGCCAGGATCGCGGTCGTAGCGTACCCGGTTATCCCCATGATGCCGGCTCGAGCCTGGATCAGGAAGTCGTAACCTGGACGCTCCTCGTCCTGCCCCGGCCCGAAGCCGGTGATGGAGCAGTAGATTAGATCGGGGTTGAGTTCCTTGAGAGCTTCGTAACCCAGCCCCAGCTTCTCCAGCGCGCCGCGGCGCAGGTTCTCGATCACGACGTCCGCGTCCGCCGCGAGCCCCGTGATCTTTTCCAGACCTTCCGTGCTCTTGAGGTCCACCCCGATCGAGCGCTTGTTCCGGTTTACGGAGAGAAAATAGGCTGACTCGCCGCCGGCGAAGGGTGGTCCCCAGTGGCGGGTGTCGTCGCCGCGCTCGGGGTGCTCGACCTTGATCACGTCCGCCCCCAGGTCCGCGAGCACCATCGTCGCGTACGGCCCGGCCAGTACCCGCGAGAGATCCAGGACCCTCACACCTTCGAGGGGCAGTTTCACGCCCGCGCGTCCGGATGGTCGTCTATGAGGAAGAGCCGCGTCTGTCCGGAGGACAGGTTGCGGCCCCGGTGTGCCCCGGAGCCCAGAGTGGCCGGCGGGAGCAGGAACGCTTCTCCCTCGGAGGCTCGCAGCGGCTCGCGGCCATCGTCGAACTCGTACTCGATCTCCCCCTCTACGACGTAGCCGCGATGGCCCTCCTCGCACCACTCCTCGCGCCGCGCGCCCTCGCCGTAACGGACTATCGCCCAGCGAGCCCCCTCCACCTCTGCCTCTCTGGCCTGGATGCCGGGCGTGTCTTCGTTCCACTCCATCTCGCCAAACGGTACGTTCTTCGCTTCGCTCATGCGCGCAGTTTATAGAGTCCGCCGCGCGACCGCGCCCCCGGGTGTGAAAGCGATCAACACCCGGCCTCGTGTTTGTGTGAGAATGAAACCGCAGCGGATAAGGAGAGGCCCATGACCACAGCGCAGACGAACCGCAGGCCCGACGGGGACGGGCGTCCCAAAGTCCGCCCGAGCCCGCACGACTTCCTGAACGTGGACGCCCACCTCTCCGACGAGGAGAGGGAGATCAGGGCGGGGGTCCGCTCATTCGTCGAGGAGAGAATCCAGCCCAACATCCGCGACTGGTTCGAGCGTGCCCACTTCCCGCGCGAGCTCGTGCCGGAGATGGGCTCAGTAGGCGTGCTCGGGATGCACCTGAAAGGCTACGGCTGCGCCGGCAAGAGCGCGGTGGCATACGGCCTCGCGTGCATGGAGCTCGAGGCCGGCGATTCGGGCTTGAGAACCTTCGTCTCCGTGCAGGGGTCCCTCGCCATGTCCGCGATCCACAAGTTCGGCTCCGAGGAGCAAAAAGAACGCTGGCTCCCGCCCATGGCCCGCGGCGAGAAGATCGGGTGCTTCGGTCTCACCGAGCCGACCGCCGGCTCCGACCCCGCGAGCATGAAGACGTTTGCGCGCAAGGACGGCTCGGACTGGGTCATAAACGGCGAGAAGCGCTGGATCGGGATGGGGACCATCGCCGACGTCGCGGTCGTGTGGGCCAGGACCGACGAGGAGACCAATCCCGTCCGCGGCTTCCTGATCCCTACCGACACCCGAGGCTTCTCCGCGCGAGACATAACCGGCAAACTCTCCATGCGCGCCTCGGTGCAGTGCGACCTCTCCTTCGAGGACATCCGGCTCCCCGTCGACGCCATGCTCCCCGGCGCCGAGGGCCTGAAAGGGCCGTTCGCGTGCCTCAACGAGGCGCGCTACGGCATAATCTGGGGCTCGATGGGGGCGGCGAGGAGCTGCTTCGAGTGCGCCCTCGAGTACGCCAGAGATCGCGAGCAGTTCGGCAAGCCGGTGGCCGCCTTCCAGCTCACCCAGGAGAAGCTCGTGGAGATGATGCTCGAGATAGAGAAGGGCACGCTCCTCGCCCTCCACCTCGGGCGCATGAAAGACGAAGGGACCTTGAGACCCGAGCAGATCTCCTTCGGCAAGCTCAACAACGTCCGCGAGGCTATAGAGATAGCCCGCGAGGCACGCACCATCCTCGGCGGCAACGGCGTGACGCTCGACTACCCTGTCATGCGCCACGCGAACAACCTCGAGAGCGTGAGGACCTACGAGGGCACGGATGAGGTGCACACCCTGATCCTCGGCAACGCCATAACCGGTATACCCGCCTTCCGCTAGAGCGAGTTGCAGAGGTCCCTCCGCAACCCGCGCTTTCAGCTATCAGCATTCAGCTTAGGGACAAAAAGCTCATAGCTGACCGCTTTAATATGTGCCGGTGAGCAGCGAGCCACGCACCGACGCCGACCCGGGTCACGAGGCATTCGCCCCGGCTCGCTTCGAGCGCACGCCTTCGACCTGGCTGGCCTACCTCCTGGTCGGGTACTTCATGTACGTGCAGGCGTCGCTCGGCCCGATCCTGCCGTTCTTGCGCGAGGACCTCTCTCTCGGCTACGGCGCGGCGGGGCTACACTTCGGCGCCTTCGCGCTGGGCGTGCTGTTCACGGGATTGCTCGGCGACCGCCCGGCGCGGCTTCTGGGGAGACGCACGACGCTGTGGGGCGGCGCCGCGGGGATGGCGGCCGGGGCGGGGGCACTGGCCGCCGCGAACAGCGCCGCGGCGAGCCTCTCGGCCACCTTGATCACGGGCTTCTGCGCGAGCCTTCTCCTTATGAGCGCCCAGGCGGCCCTCTCCGACCTGCACGGTGAGTGGCGGGCCGCGGCCATCTCCGAAGCGAACGTGGTGGCCGGGGCCGCTGCGATACTGGCCCCGCTGGTGGTCGGGGCCTTCTCGCGCACCGAGTTCCCCGGCTGGCGCGGCGCGCTGCTCTTCGCCACGCTCCTCCTGGTGGCGATCTCCGTCTTCCTGGGACGAGCACCGGTCCCGGGCGCGAAGCCCGCGTTGGCCCGCCGGGAGGACGACGGGGGCGCCCGCGTCCTTCCGGCCATCTTCTGGGGGTGGTGCGCCGTGCTGTTCTTCTGCACGGCGGTCGAGTGGAGCGTGGCCTACTGGGGGACGTCCTTCCTTGAGGAAGAGGCCGGCCTAAAAGCCGCCGACGCCGCAACGCTCATGGGCGCCTACTTCGTAGCCCTCCTCCTGGGACGTATCCTCGGCAGCCGCCTGACCCGCAGGGTGCGCCCCGGGAGGCTGCTCGTGGCGGCGATCGCCCTCTCGGCTGCGGGCTTTCTCCCGTTCTGGCTCGCGCCTGTGGTCTTGCTCCCCGCCGGCGCAGCGGTCGCGAGCGTGGCGGGCCTCTTTGTCGCGGGTCTGGGGATAGGCAACCTCTACCCTCTGGGCGCCTCTCTCGCGACCGGCGCAGCGTCCCGGGTAGTGGACCTCGCAACCTCCCGCATCGCGCTCACCGTCGGCTGCGCGACCCTCCTCATACCCCCAACCCTCGGCATCTCCGCCGACCACCTCGGTATCGGCAACGCCTACGCCATCGTAGCCGCGCTCCTCCTCGCAGCCCTCGCGCTGACCGTGACGGTCGACCGCTCCGCCCAGAGACACGAAAAGGGCGGGGACTGACTCCCCGCCCAAAGTAGCTGAATGCTGAGAGCTTTAAATCACCGAGCTCGGCGGGCCGCCAGCGACGTAGATCGTCTCACCGCTGATGTAGGAGGCGTCGTCGGAGACGAGGAAGGCGACGACGTTGGCGATGTCCTCAACCCGCCCGAAGCGCTTGAGCGGGATGTTCTTGGCGAACCGCTCCTTCATGTCCTCCATGCTCATGCCCGCGCGCTCCGCGGCCTCCTTGGTCATCTCCGTCTCGATCCAACCCGGCGCAACCGCGTTGACGTTGATGTTGAACCGCCCGAGCTCGAGCGCCAGCGTCCTCGCCAGCGCCTGCAAACCCGCCTTGGCAGACGAGTAGTTGGCCTGGCCGCGGTTCCCCAAAGCCACGATGGAGCTCGTCATCACGATCTTGCCGTACCCCTGCTCCACCATGTACTTCTGCGCCGCCTTGGAACACAGGAAGCTGCCCTTCAAATGAACGTCCAACACCGTGTCCCAGTCGTCCTCGCTCATCTTGAAGGTGAGGTTGTCCCGCAAGACCCCGGCGTTGTTTATCAGGATGTCGATCCGCCCGAAACGGTTGGCGATCTCTTCAAATGCAGCTTCGACCTGCTGCGCACTCGATACGTCGCACGCGACCGCGAGCGCCTCCGCCCCTGCCGCCTCGACCGCCTCTACCGTCTCCTCGGCAGCCTCCGCAGAGAGGTCCACCACCGCGACGTTCGCCCCCTCCTGAGCTAGCCGGATCGCTTCCGCAGCTCCGATGCCCCGCGCCGCGCCCGTCACCACCGCCACCCGTCCGCTGAGTCTCACAAAGCCACCTTCCCTAGCCGCCGAACATTGCAGCTCCACGTCGCATGAGTGGTGGAGTTTGTTACATGCGCGCAAATTGTATACGAGACGAATTTATGTGTCCAGCGTAGATATAATCATACTGCCCATATGTGTAACACGCAGGGTTAGGTCAGTCCTGCTTCCGGGATTGTATACGGTTGCGGTGTGCTGTGTTCAACTGACAGGGCCGCGACCCCCCGCTTCGGATCAGCGGGGGACGCGGGCTCTAGCTGGCAGGCTCGGGTTTGGCTCAGGTTCTTATGTAGACCCCGCCGTTTATGTCGAGCGCCTGGCCTGTGATGTAGTCGCCGT
>JARDZQ010000204.1 GCA_029240775.1 Rubrobacteraceae bacterium
CGGTCTCGCGGGCCAGCTCCTCCTGCGCCTGCTGCATCTGCTGCTGCATCTGCTGGACCTGCTGCATCATCTTGTTGACGTTGCGTCGCTGCGACAAACTTCTTCGCCTCCTAAAGCGCTGAATACTATCTTTATCGGGTCCTCCGTGGCCTTCGCAGCCCAGACGGTAACCCCGAGGGTATTGTACACTGCGTGGCGCTGATTCCCTTCGGCCCTTCGTCACGCCTTCTTTACTGTTGTGTCTCTTCTGGAAGCAGATTCCGGCACGTCTCGCCGCTGGCCGGCGGGGACGCGTACGCTCATAACCTTCCGGAGTGGCGCATCATGCCCCCGTCTATGACGAAGGTGCTACCCGTCACGTAAGACGCGCTGTCGGAGGCCAGGTACACGGCAAGATCGGCGATCTCCTCCGGTCTTCCCATCCGCCGGAGCGGTATCTCCGAGATCAGCTGCTGCATCTGGTTCGCGTCCTCCTTCAGGGGAGCGTCCATCGGGGTGTCCTCGGCGCCCGGCGCGATATAGTTGACGGTGATGTCGTGCGAAGCCAGCTCGACGGCGATGGTGCGCGTGAGCATGCGCAGGCCGCCCTTGGCGGCGCAGTAGGGGGATGCGCTTTGTCCTGGTCTGGTCGGGGATGCCGGCGTACAACGGTGCCGCCAGGTTCGGCCCGAAGTACACGCGTATTGGCGCACAATCGGCGAAATCGTAGTCCAAGTACCTCCCACAATCCTCCTCCCAGAGCTTCTCGTTGATGGCGCTCTTCGTCTTCTCCGCCAGTTCTTCGTGAGACGAGTACTCCTCACCGATAACCCGCGCTATCTCCGCAAGGTCTCTGTTGGCCTTCGCCAGCAGCGAGTTGAAGAGGACGTCCTGCACCAGAAAGGGGCAATCGTCCCCGATCTTTGCCTCATCGTAGCCACGGTCGGCGAAGAACTTGACCAGGAAGGCGAAGCGGTCGTAGGCGGCGCTGGTCGGCCGGTCCGCGGCTGAGACAGTGTGGATGTCGGCGCGGTGATAGCGGGGTATCTGGTCGGGTCTGAGGTGCATCCGCTGCAGAATCTGGTCCCACATCGGGGAGTTATCCATGCCTGATTCCCAGGGGTGGCGTAGGTAGACCAACCCCTCGCCCCGCGGTGTTCGGGGGCATCGGGCCTTTCTTTGGCGTGCCAGAAGTTGGGACCGGGAAAGTAGGTCGAGAAGCGTGAGTTGAAGACCAGCTGCGGCAGGAGCCCGTTTCTCCACTGAGCTTCGAAGAGGTGCCTGAGCTCACTCATCGCGCGGCCCTGGTCGTAGCGGCAGTAAGCCAGCGCGATGAGAGCCGAATCCCACGATCACTGGTGCGGATAGAGCCTGGGTCCGGGCATGGTGTACTCTCCGGTCCAGTTGAAGTCCAGAACCGCCTTGGCCTGCCGGATGAGCATGTCGTCCTTGTCCTGTCGCGCCATGTTGCTCTACCCCCCTGCGGTCGTCGGGCTATCACCGTCTTCGAAGAGCTTGTATGTGTCGGGACGGGCGAAGAGGTCGATGATCCAGTCGGCAAGCACCTGCGCCCTGTTTAAGTTGTAGCCGAGCTCGTAGAGGTAGATGCCCCTCCAGATGAGCGCGCCGATCCGACCGCTCGTCCTCGCGCCCAGGATGTCGATTAGAGCGCTGCCTTCACCCAGGTCGACGAGCTGACCGAGGGAGCGGTAACGGAAGGGCACGGGTGCCTCGCCCTTGATCTCCGCCGCGAGGTTTAGCGCCGCCCTCTTGCCCTCCTGCTCGGCGGCCTGGGCCAGAGCGGGGACCGGCGGACCATCACGGTCTATGCTGATGCAGTCTCCTGCGGCGTAGACTCCGGCCCTACCCTTCACGCTCAGGAACTCGTCGACGAGGATCCTGCCGCGGTGATCCTTCACCACGTCGAGGCTCTTGACGAGCGGAGAGGGCTCGATTCCTGCGGCCCACACCGTTGTGCGGGCCGGGATGGTGCGTCCGTCCGAGAGCACCACGGCCTCGGGTCGGACCTCTCTGGCTTTCGCATTGTTGATGACCTCCACCCGCTGTGAAGCCAGCCTACGTGTGGCGGCGTGCATCAGCGAGGGATCTATGCCCTGGAGGATGTGATCGCTGGCGTTAACCAGCACGAGGCGCACCTCTCCGAAGTCTACGTTGGGGTAATCAGCCTTTAGCACGTCGAAGATCAAATCGTGCGTGTCGGCCACGGCTTCTACCCCGGTGGCGCCGCCGCCGACGAACACGAAGGTGAGCAAGCCCTCCGGCAGTTCCCCGCGTAAGCGCTCGGCCTCCTCGAAACGATCGATCACGTGGCCGCGTACGCGAAGGGCATTTCGCAGACTCTTGATGTCTATGGCGTTCTCCTCGGCGCCGGGCGTGCCGAAGAAGGCCGTACGGCTGCCAGGCGCCAGGATAAGGTAATCGTAGGGGAAGCTGCCGTTGTCGGTCTTTGCTTCGTGTGCCTCGAAGTTCACTCCCGTGACCTTCTCTTGAAAGAACTCGACCCCCAGGGGCGCGAAGATACGCCGGATGGAGTGGGCGACGTG
Source organism: Rubrobacteraceae bacterium (assembly GCA_029240775.1). GTDB lineage: Bacteria > Actinomycetota > Rubrobacteria > Rubrobacterales > Rubrobacteraceae > JALYGY01. The sequence continues at coordinate 2,544 of JARDZQ010000204.1, forward strand.
TCGCACCTCCACGTTCCTGGGGATGACCGAAGGGACCATCGGCCAGAAGGTGGTGTAGTTCACCTGATCCAGCAAGGCCACGCCCACGTCTTCGCTTCCGCCGAGCGTGCGCGTCAGCTCCCTCGCCGCAGCCAACCCTCCGAATCCGCCGCCTACGATAAGGATCTTGGTCGGAGCGTCCGCGTAGCTGCCCTCGAGCGGCGTGCGTTTGCGTAACCGGTCGTAGGCTACGTAGGCGGCTCCCGCGATCAAACCAGCTCCCCAGAGCTTGCTCTTCATCCTCTGCTCCCCTGGATCGTCTCCCCCTGCGCCGCTGAACCGGTGACACCTTGGTCCCCCGAGATACGCTGCTCTCTCGAGCCACGGAACGCAAATTGCATACCGTTTCCCGCCGGTGCGAGATCGCGCCCTTTGCAGCAACGGTGGCTCACCGTATCGTGGCGTGCGTCACAACATCTTATTGTAGGGTGAGTTCTCACGAAATAGCGGCAACCGTGCAAGGGTTTCGGCCGCGCCGCCCGCCCAGCATCATGCCAGTGGCAAGTGCGAACCACTCGAGCTGCTGGCGCTCGTCTCCGCTAGCTCGTCTCAATCGGTTAACCAGGGACAAAGCCGCTAAGAGCAAGCTCGCCAGAACGAGGTACAGGCCGACCCCGTACAAGAGCTCGATAGAGTAAGGGGACCGCCAGACCGTCGAGCGCCAATAGTAGCGGGGTCGAACCTGTTCGGGGGCGATCTGCTCGACCTCTTTGCGTTGCTCGCGGCCCAGAGGCGTAGATATCACAACTCAATGATCCCCCACCCGCGGGGACAACCGCAACCTCAGGTTCCATTCCGTCCCTGCCGCAAGCTGCGCCGACCTGGATGGTGTCCCGGCCATCACCTCTGACGTCTGAAGCAGCCGATTCGCCAGTGAGAGACCTCTCGTCGTTCCTCGCAAGCAGGGTAGATCCAAGCCGCGCGGAGCTTGCATCAGCGAAGGAACGTCAAAAGGTTCCTTCTGCCCTCTAGCTCCCCCCGTTCTGGTCGAGCAAACCCCGCTCTCGCGCCATCTCGAAGACCTCGCGCTGGTCAAGGATCACGTCGTTGCTCCCGGCCTCCCCCGGCGCAGATCCCCGCGCTTCGGGACCGCCCACGACGCCGGAGATATCCGGTCTTTCGTCATCGACCTCCCCAACTTTGGGGGTGGGAGCCCGGCGATCCGCGGGGAGGGTCGGCTCTTGCGCAACCTCGACCGGCACCCCATCGCCAACCCGAAACTCCAGGCGCGGGCTAGCTCCCAGGTGCTCTTCCAGGACTTCCAGCAGAGGGTCCAGGCGCTTCGGCTCGCCGGCCAGCCTCACGTAGATGGCGAGCTCCTCGGGGAAGGAGAGCTCCAGGACCGTGCCGTCGAAACTCTCCAGCCGTGCCCCCTCGTACACCGCAGCTACCGCCGGCCGGCGAGCTTTGAGGTCCTGCAAGATCCGGGCCCACGGTACGGCGGGTGCTTCGGTACCCCGCGGCTCCTCCCGTTCGTCGCTGCTCCCATCCTCTGGGGTCCCCGCCGACTCCGCTTCGTCCGCCGGCTCCTCGCGCGGTGGCGGTGCCGCCTCGGGTCGTAGGGAACGCTCCGCACGCGGCGACGCAGCGCCGTTCGCGACCTCCCGTTCCAGCTCCTCCAGACGCCTCAGGAGATTCCCGACCTCAGGCTCGGTGTAGTCGCGGGTCAGCTTGAGGAAGGAGAGCTCCAGCTCGAGCTTCGGGTCCCCGCCGCGCTTTATGCGGCCCAGAGCGGCGTCCATAGCTTCTATGAGCCGCACGACCTCGGCGGTCGGGATGGTGTGCGCCTGCTCTTCGAGAGGACCACGCTCGTCGGCCCCGACCTCTGCCAGGGCTATCTCCGGGGCGTGCGGGAGGAGCATCAGGGTTCGCAGGTGAGAGATCAACTCCGCGACGAGCTGGCCGAGGTCCCTGCCCTCGTTGGAGAGCCGGTCAACGATGCGCAAAGCGTCAGCTGCTCTGCGCTCGTAGAGCGCCGAGGTCGTCTCCAGGAGAGCCTCCGGGCCGACGCTCCCGAGCAGCTCGCGCACCATCGAAGACGTGATGGGACCTTCGGCGAAAGAGGAGAGCTGATCCAGGAGCCCCTCGGCGTCGCGGAAGGAGCCCCGCCCCTCGCGCGCGATCACCGTGAGCGCCTCCGGCTCCGCCTCGATCCCCTCGGCCTCCGCTATCTCGGCGAGCTTGTCTTTCAGAGTCTCGACGCCGGGGCGGCGGAAGTCGAAGCT
>JARDZQ010000007.1 GCA_029240775.1 Rubrobacteraceae bacterium
TGGGGTAGCGGCTATCTAAGTTTATACGGAGAGGATCGAGATTGGACGGGGTATACTCCGCGCTGGCACGTATACCCACGTTCAGGGACGTGCGGCCGGAAGCCGTCGAACTCGAGCCGCTCTCTTCTCTCACTAACGCCACTTACAAAGTAACTGCGAACGGTTTGGCCTACACGCTGCGGCTCCCCGGGAAGGACACCTACGAGTACGTGGACCGCGCAGCCGAGGAGCACAACGCGCGGATCATGGCCGCCGCCGGGGTCAACGCCAAAGTACTCTACTTCGACGCGACGGACGGCACGATGCTCTCCGAGTTCGTCGAAGGGGTCAGCATGACCGAAACGATGTTCAGGGACGAGCTCGAGGCGCCGGCTCGCGTAGCCCTCGCGCTAAAGCGGGTTCACCACCTGGGGCCCGTCTTCAAGTCCCGCTTCGATATCTTCGCCATGATCGACGTCTACCTCGGCATCCTACGCAAACTACGAGCGCCGCTGCCGGAGGATTACCACGAGGTAGAGCAGGGCGCAGAGGCGGTGCGTCGGGCCCTAGAGGCGTCTCCCGTCCCACGCTCGCCCTGCCACAACGACCCGTGGCCGGCCAATTTCTTGGACGCAGGCGGACGCCTCTACATCATCGACTGGGAGTTTTCCGGCATGAACGACCCGATGTGGGATCTCGGCGACCTCTCGGTCGAGGCCGGGTTCGGACTCGAGCAAGACCGGGTGATGATGGAAGCTTACTATGGCGTCGCCTCGCCTCCGGCCCTCTATTCACGCCTAGCGCTCTACAAGGCCATGAGCGACCTCCTCTGGGCCCTCTGGGGTCTCATACAACACGCAAACGACAACCCGAGGTACGACTTCCTGACCTACGCACTGAGAAGGCTTAGGCGCTGCAAGACGCTCATGAGCAACACCGACTTCGGCCGCCACCTGGACACCGTACGCGTGCGCCGTTAAGACGTTCCTACACTATCGCAAACCTCGCTCGGCTACCTGAACGACTCGATTTTACGCTGATCTCCAAGCTCGCTGCTCACCAATTACGTCTTCCGAACGTGTGCAGCAATCGTGCAGCAACCCGAGTAAATATCCTGAATACCTGGGAAAAGCGTCAACACAGAAATACAGCTGTTTGCGGGAGTTTTGCAAGCTCCAGAAACCTCTAGCAAACTATCTTAGTGCTTTCACCCGACAGAGGTCGCTGGTTCGAACCCAGCATCGCCCACTCTCTAATTCTTGCTATTTGCAGGGGAAACGCGAAAGCTTAAAGAAGCCTCCTGGAGCGCACCACTCCACTTGAGCTTGCGGTCCTTGGGTATCTCGATGCCCAGCTCTCGTTGGAGGCACTCATCCAAGCCGTGCGCGTTCTGGATGACCTTGAACTTCTTCTTCTCCCACTCCCCTGCCCGCGCCACACGGGAGGCAATCATGGTGTCATGCACGTTCTGCTCGAGGAGCACCCCAAACCTGCGATAGAGCCTAGGGATGTCGAAGAGTGCATTGTGAAGGTAAAGGTCCTTGAGTCGAGGTTGGCGCATCCTCGGTAGGAGAGGGGGGTGTCTGGTTCAGTCAGAGGCGGACGGGTCCGTCACCACCGTCTTCCGAGCGCCCTGCTCTTCGCGAGGCGGTTCGTCGAACCTTGGCCTGTAGGGGCGTAGCAGGTTCTTGCGTGCTCGAGGCGTCGTTCCTGGGGTGTAGGCTGAGTAAGGCTGGCAGCTTGCGAGCTCGAAAGCTCTCGGCCGTTCCTCTTGTCGGCTCGCGAACCGCCTTAGAGCCGCTGCTCCGGCAGTGCGTCCGTTACGGGGCCTTTATAAACGCGCTCGATGCCCGTCGCCCGGCGGCTTTCGGCATCCACCTCGATAAGCACCGCGTTGAGAGCGGCGGAGCCTCTCGACACCCCCAAACCCGGAAGCTTCTTCCCCAGGAATAGCCCCAGGAAGGCCTGCCTATCGAAGCCTATTACGCTCTCCTTGGCGCCGGTCATGCCCACGTCGGTCACGTACGCCGTGCCACCCGGCAAGATCTGGGCATCTGCGGTAGGGACGTGCGTATGCGTGCCTACCAGGGCTTGCAGCCTGCCCTCGAGATGATACCCCATGGCCTGCTTCTCGCTCGTCGCCTCGGCGTGCATGTCGGCCAGTATAAGATCGGCTCCTAAGGCCCTCAGACCGGCCACCGCCCGATCCGCCGCCTCGAAGGGGGAGTGCAGGTTCTGCTGCATGAACACCCGGCCCTGCACGTTCGCAACCCCTACGCACACCCCGTTCGCCTGGAACGTGCCCCACCCGCGTCCGGGCAGACTTCCGTCGACGTTCGCCGGGCGTATGACCCGCGGCTCCCAGTCCAGTAACTCCTCCGCTCCTTCGGCATCGAAGGCATGGTTGCCCAAAGTCAAGAAGTCCGCTACGGAAAGCAAGGCTGAGCCCGAGCCCGGGGTTATGCCCCGTCCGCTCGGGGCCGAATTTTCGGCGTTCACGACCACCGCGTCGAGCTCTAGCTTCCGTCTCAAGGCAGGTACCAGGGCCCGAACCGCCACGCAGCCCGCCTCCCCCACGACATCACCTATGAACAAGAGGCGGAACGACATATACCCCTACTCTCCGCAAAATCTCTCCACGCAGCCACTTGGAAAGAGAACGCCGGGGAAGATCCCGTTGCGTTTACATGTTTTCTAGATCCAGACCAATCCTTTGATTACGGTTCGCCTCACTTGTGTTTCGGCTCCTCGGCCATCTACCGGAGAAAAGCACAGCTGACGAGCGGACTCGAACCGCTGACCTAGAGTCTCATTACGAGTGAGCTGCTCAATAGCCGAAGGAGCGGCCCGCGTCATGCCCCCTTCTTTCAGTCCCGATCAATTCTAGCTCAGAACAATCCTCAGTCAGCAAGGCGCGGAAGCGCAGCTCAGAGGTCTGTGGACCGTGAGCGTGTGTATTCTTGAGCTCAGACCACGGCCTGCGCCCTGCCCGCCAGGTGGTAGCCCAGCGCCTGCTTCTCGCTCGTCGCCTCCGCGTGGGCGTCCACGAGCACGAGATCAGCGCCCAGCGCTTCCAGCTCCGAGACTGCCCGGTCGGCGAAGATCCGGCCGAGCACGTTTGGTGACCCCCACGGTGACGCCGCCCGCCTCGAAGACACCCCATCCCCGGCCAGGCAGGCTCCCGCCGAAGTTGGCGGGGCGCACCACCCTCTCCTCGCGCTCGAGGAACTCCTCGTGCCCCTCGGCGTCGAAGGTATGGTTTCCCAGGGTCAGAAAATCCACCACGGAGAGAAGGGCGGAGCCGCTCTCCTTGGTGATCCCGCGCCCTCCGGGGGCCGAGTTCTCCGCGTTGGCTACGGCGGCGTCGAGCCTCAGCTCCTCGCGCAGCTTTGGCACCAGGTCAAGGGCGGCCGAGCACCTGGCGCTTCCTACGACGTCGCCCACGAACAGGAGCCTGAAGGTCAAAGGCGGCTCACAGCACCTCGCCCGCGGCGACGGGAAGGTAGTCGAGCAGGTCGGTCGCGATCATGCTCTCCGCGGGCCAGCCGATCTCCTCGAGCCATAGCTCCGCAGCCCGTCCGTGCACCCACGCGCCGGCGCGCGCCGCCTCGTAGGCGTCCATCCCGCGCGAGAGGAACGCCCCAATCACGCCGGAGAGCACGTCTCCCGTACCGGCGGTCGCGAGCCCGACGTTCCCCGTCGAGTTGACCGCGGCCTTTTCGCCCTCCACTACTATCGTGTCCGAGCCCTTGAGGAGCACGCAGCAGCTGTGCGCCTCCGCCGCGTTTCGCGCGGCGCGCAGCCTGCCGGAGGAGACCTCCTTCGCTCCCGCGCCCAACAGCCGTCCGAGTTCCCCGGCGTGAGGCGTGATCACGGTCGGGGCGCTCCGCTTTGCGAGGACGTCGCTCCCTGCGAGGTTCGTGATGGCGTCGGCGTCGAGGAGAACGGGGACCTCGATATCCTCCAGGATCCCCTCCACGAGGCGCCTGCCCTCGTCCCCGACGCCCATCCCCGGCCCGACAACGAGCGCCGAGGTCCTCTCTGCCAGAGCCACGATCTCTTCCAGCGCCGCGGAGGAGAGGTAGCCCTCCGGTGTCTCGGGGACGCCGTGGACGAGCGCCTCTGTGAGCTCGAGGTCCACCGATGGGGCCGAGCCCTCCGCCGTCGCGAGGAAGGCTATACCGCATCCCGCCCTCTCGGCGCCGCGGACGACCATCTGCGGGGCGCCGGTCGTCCCTCGGGAGCCAGCGACGACGAGCAGGGCCCCGGCGGAGTACTTGTGCGCCGGCTCGGTGGTGCGTGGGATCCTGCCCCGCAAAGAGTCCACGCCGGTCCAGACGAGCGATGAGTCCACGTCGGCCTCGGGGGGGATACCGATCTCCACGGCCATCACCTCTCCCGCGTGCTCGCGGCCAGGAGAGATCACACACCCCACCTTCACCGCGTGCGCGCAGACGGTGACGTCGGCCCGCACCGCCGCCCCCTCGACCTCTCCATTCGCGCCGTCCACCCCAGATGGCACGTCTACGGCGAGGACGGGAGCCTGCGTCCCGTTCAACCCCTCTATAAGATGCGCCTCCCTCTCGCGCACCTCCCCCGAGAAGCCGGTCCCGAGCAGAGCATCGATCACGAGATCCGTCCGCTCCAGCTCCGTCTGGAGCACATCCTCGGTGATGAACCTCACGCTGAGGTTGCGCAGGATCTCGAAGTTCGTTCCGGGGTCCCCACCGTACTCGTCCTTCGTCGGCAGGACCGCGACCTCGGCCCCGGCGAGGTGTAGCTCGCGGGCGATGACGAAGCCGTCGCCGCCGTTGTTACCGCCGCCCGCGACGACGAGCGCGTGTCGGGGAGCGAAGGCCTCGAGGGCGACGCGGGCCATCGCGGCCCCGGCGCGCTCCATGAGGACGCCACCCGGTATCCCCAGCTCCTGCGCCCGCCGGTCCGCGCGGGACATCTCCTCGGCGGTGTAGAGCCTCATGGGATCACCGCTCGGTCTTCCTCCATGACCTGCACCATCGGCCACCTCTCTCCAAACCCCTTTTCATCCACCCACTCGCGGAACACCTCGGGCGTAACCCGCAGCGGGTTGCGGCGCAGAACCAACGCGAAGAGGTCACTCAAACCCGGGGGCGCAGCAACATAGAGGTCGTCGGCCAGGAGACGGACGCCCACAGCCGTAGCGGTCGCAGGGTTGGCCTGCAGACCGTCCTCGCTCGAGTTCAGCGGCGGCGTCGCGTATCCGACCTTATCCGCGTACCAGAGATGAACGGCGGCCAGATTTTTGGCATCCCAGCGTATATCCGGCCGGAGCGACGAGAGATCTCGTTCAACGGCGTGTTCCCGTACCGGACCGAGATCCCCTGGTCAAAGAACACGACATCCACGTCCCCGCCGTAGGCCGTCTCCGTGTAGCCGTGCAGACGGTTCCAGACGAGTTTGTAGAGTACGCCTCCACCTACGTGCCAGTCCGGCGGGTCGCAGTACCTGACCGTTTCGAGGATGCTCATGAGCCAGACGCTGTCGCGTACGATACGCCGGAGTCTCGCTTCGTAGGGGTCCTTCTCTCGGCTCATTACGGCAGGTGTGCCTCGACGCCTTCCTTCCGCACCACGCAGACGGCGACGGCGGAGAGCTCGGAGTGGGTGATGGAGATAAACAGGTCTTCCTGGCGGACGCCGACCATGTCGGCGAACTTCTGTATCTTGCCGAAGATGCGGACCGTGGGAGGACGACGGCGCTGCCGGAGCACCTCGACGCCGTTCCACTGGATCAGGCCGCATCCCAGAGCTTTCGTCACAGCCTCCTTGGCCGCCCAGCGCCCCGCGTAGTGGCGCTCGGCGAATCGGAACTTCTCGCAGTAGGCGATCTCTTCCTCGGTGAAGAGGCGCCGGCGGATCCTGGGGGTGCGCTCGAGGGCGAACTTCATGCGCTCGACGTCCACGACGTCTACCCCGATGCCCGGCACGACGAAACCGTCCACGCGACCTATGGTACGGCAGATGCGCCTTTCGCAAAAGGGCTTATAGTATGCGCGATGGGTGGAGAGGCGGTCATCATCGGCAACCCGAACTCGGGGCGCGCGGGGAGCAAGGGCTACCTGGAGCGCTGCGCGACGGTCCTGCGCTCCGGCGGCCTTGCGGTAGAGGTGGTGAATACCGAGCGCCCCGACCACGCCACAGAGCTCGCCTCTTTAGCCGGGGATAGCCTGGTCGTCGTCGCCGGGGGCGACGGAACCATAAACGAGGTAATAAACGGTCTGCACAGGGAGGCAACCCTAGGCATCCTGCCGCTCGGCACGGCTAACGTGCTCGCCCGCGAGCTCGGGCTCCCGCTCGACCCCGAGGGCGCCTGCGAGCGCATCCTGCGCGGCGAGAGGATGAGGATGGACCTCGGAGTCGCCACGGACGGCGAAGGCGTCGAGCGGCGCTTCGCGTGCATGGCGGGGATGGGCTTCGACGCGAAGGTGGTCAGCGCCGTGACGCCGCGCCTCAAGGACCGCTTGAAGGGCCTGGCCTTCCCGCTGATAGCGTTCAAGGTCCTCCTCCAGGAGAAGTTCCCCCCGGTGCGCGTGAGCGGCGGAGGCGCCAACCACGTAGTGCCGTTCGCCATCGTCGCGAACGCCCACCGCTACGGCGGGGACTACCGGGTCTCCGGCCCGGGCCTCCTGACGAGCGGGGAGCTCGAGGTGATCTGCATCAGGCGCGTGAGCCTCCTCCTGCGGCCAGACATCTTCGCGAGCATCATGGCTCGGCGTCCCCTCGACCGCTCGATGGATTCGTTTTGCGCCAGGGAGGTCAGGGCAGAGTCCCCCGACGCCGAGGTGCCGGTGCAGCTCGACGGTGAGGTGTGGGGCAGCCTGCCGATGTCCTTCCGCGTCGAGCCGGACGCCCTCGAGGTGATCCGCTAGCGACGCTCCGAAAACGCAAGCCGCAGCCCCAGAGAGACGAGGACGCTGCCGGTTAGCCAGCTCAGGCTGCTCGCGAGCCTCGGTCTGGTTCTCAGCCAAACCCCCAGCGTCCCCGAGAACAGGGCGATACCGCTAAAGATCACCCAGGTCAGCAGCGCGAAGGTCAGCCCGAGCGCCAGCAGGCGCGGGGCCGTGCCGCCCGCTGCGGGATCGGCGAACTGCGGCAGGTACGCCAGGAAGAAGACGGCTATCTTGGGGTTCAGGACGTTCGAGGCCACGGCCTGGACGAAGACGCTGCGCAGGCCAAGGTAGGACGACCCTCGCGGAAGGACGAAGCTCTCCCGGTCGAGAAGCGTCCTTATGCCCAGGTAGATCAGGTACGCAGCACCAGCATACTTGACCACGGAGAAGGCTACCGCAGAGCGCGCCAGGAGCACCGAGAGTCCAGCCGCCGCGAAGAGCGAGTGGGTGACGAGGCCGACGCTCGCCCCCGCCGCCGAGACAAGAGCCGCCCGGCGCCCCAGGGTGACACCGCGTGTGAGCACCAGGATGTTGTCCGGGCCCGGCGCCACGATGACGACCAGCGACGCGGTCAGAAACAGGATCAGGTTCGCCTCTTGCGGCACACTACTCGACCGTCACGCTCTTGGCGAGGTTGCGCGGCTTGTCCACATCGAGTGCGCGGCCCTTGGCCACGCGGTAGGCGAGCAGCTGCAGCGGCACGCTCGAGACGAACGGGTCGAGGATGCCTGGCGCCTCCGGGACCGGCAGCACGACGCGGGACATCCGCCGCGCTGCACTATCGTTCTCGCGAGCCACCGAGATCACGCTTGCCCCCCGCGCCACTGTCTCCTCGACGTTAGATAGCGACTTCTCCCGCGTGAGACCCTGCCCAAGGACGGCCACCACAGGGGAGTGCTCGTCCACGAGCGCTATGGGGCCGTGCTTCATCTCGCCTGCCGGGTAGCCCTCTGCGGGGAGGTAGGAGATCTCCTTTAGCTTCAAGGCTCCTTCGAGCGCCACCGGATATGAGGAGCCTCGTCCGAGGAACAGCGCGCACCTGGCCTCCTCGAAGAGAGAGGCAGCTTCCTCGACGCGCCCCTCCAGCAGCCCGAGCGTCTCCTCGACCTTCTCCGGCGCCCGGCGCAAATCTCGTCCTAACTCTCGAAGCTCCTCTTCCGGCGTAGCTCCCTTCGCCCTGGCTAGCCCGAGGGCGAGGAGGTAGAGAGCGGCGATCTGGGCGAGGAAGGTCTTGGTCGCGGCGACCCCGATCTCCGGTCCCGCTTTGGTAAGCAGCACGGCGTCGGCCTCACGTGTGATCAGTGACCCTTGAGTGTTCGTCACGGCGAGGATCCGTCCGCCGAAGGCGCGCGCCGCTTCGATGGCCGCTAAAGTGTCGGTCGTCTCCCCGCTCTGGGAGATGGCGACGACGAGGGTCTTCTCGTCGCCGACGAGATGTGCGTACCGGTACTCGCTAGAGACGGCGACCTCGACGGGGATTCGAGCGAGGCGCTCTATCGCCTCCTTGCCGAGCAGCCCCGCGTGGTAGGCGGTGCCGCACCCTACGACGGCGATCCTTTCGACGCCAGCGAGGTCCACCTCCGGGAGGTCCACAGCGCCGCCTGAGTCCACTCTTCCGGAGAGGGTGTTCCTGAGAGCGGAGGGCTGGTCGTGGATCTCCTTTAGCATGTAGTCCTCATAACCTCCGAGCTCGATGGCCTCGGCCTCCCACTCCACCTCGAAGCTCTCGCGCTCTACGGACTCACCATCGAGCGTGAAGATGCCCACGGATGAGCCTGTGAGCTCGACTATCTCGCCGTTCTCCACGACCAGAAACCGGCGGGTCTGCTTAAGCAGCGCCTGCACCGCGCTCGCCAGGTAGTTCTCCCCTGCCCCCTGCCCTACTACCAGCGGGCTCTGCTTACGCGCGGCGACTACCTTGCCGGGCTCCTTCGCGCTCACCGCAGCGACCGCAAACGAGCCTCTAAGACGTCTCAAGGCCGAGGCCAGCGCCTCCCGAAGCGGCTCTCCAGCCTCTACTCTTTGGGCGAGCAGGTGAGCTATGACCTCGGTGTCGGTCTCGGAGGAGAAGGTGACGCCTCGCTCCTTGAGCTCTTCCTTGAGCTCTGCGAAGTTCTCGATGATGCCGTTGTGCACCACCGCTACGCTCCCGCCGTTACCGAGCTGGGGGTGGGCGTTGGCCTCGCTCGGGCGCCCGTGAGTCGCCCAGCGGGTGTGGCCCACCCCGGTGTGAGCCGCGGAGAGGTGCCCGTTTCGCTCCTCGAGGGCCTCGGCCAGATTGTCGAGGCGTCCGGGTCGCTTGATCGTCTCTATCCGGCCGCCCAGCTGCAGCGCGAGCCCCGCCGAGTCGTAGCCGCGGTACTCGAGGTTCCTCAGGCCCTCCATGAGGACCTCCACGCACCTCGCCTTGCCAACGTATCCCACTATGCCGCACACGGGCACACCTCCTCTATCGTCTACAGGCAGGCTCCGCTGGCAGGGGTGAAGGGTGAGGAAATCTTCGGGCCTGAGCGGCGCTTTGTCCCCGGCGTCGCCGCCGGGATTTGTCGCCGCCCTTACGACCGCCCGAGAGCCGAGACGCACCCGCCGAATGGTTCGATGAACGTCTGCCTCGTCAACTCCGGCACGTTTCGCAGACCGGAGTCCTGGCGCTTGCTTTGTGGTTCTTGCCCCTACCCCGAAAGCCGCAACGGTCCCGCCCGGCCTACCGGTTATCGGTCTCTATACCTGGCGCACCTCCCCGTCTCCGCCAGAAACAGCGCCATTACTGTACCCCGTGGCGGGCGAAAATGGAAGCCCGGTGCTAGAAGAGCTCGATCTGTATCACCCCGAAGGCGGCGAGCAGCGCGATGAGGATGGGCTGGTGGATCAGGTATACAAATAGCGAGTTTCGCCCGAGCGGAAGGAGAGGCCTCGCGACCGCCGGCGCCTTCCCCGCAAAGAGAGCTGGCCTCCTGCCGCCGCCGTAGACGACGTTCCCGGCGAAGACGCCGAGGAGGACCACCCCGAACCAGGGGAGCAGGGGCCGGTAATCCGGCATGACGAGGTTCTCGGGGACCACGCCGAAGGGCAGGAGCCACGGGCTCTGCGAAGAGAGACCCTCGATCCCCATGTAGACCCCTGCCGCTACGAGGGAGAGGCCGAGGAAAAGGTTAGCGAACCGGTATCTCAAAAAGGGATAAGCGAGGATTATGGAGACCCCGATCAGGTGCAGGATCCCGAAGGCGACGACACCCATCCCGAAGACAAGGAACACGAGGGTCAGCGCCATCCCGTAGGCAAAGATCCTGATCCCCCGCAAGAGATACTTGCCGAAGAGGCTCCGGCCCGGATGTCCGGCGCTCGCCCTCACGTAGCTGATGGCTAAAGAGACACCAACCAGGAACAGAAAAGCGCTCGCCGTGGCGTCGGCGAAGCGCGCCCAGAACCCCGAGGTGGACTCGATGGGGTAGCCGCCGAAGTAGTCCAGGTCGTACATCAGGTGGTAGACGACCATCATCCCTATGGCGACCCCGCGCGCGGCGTCCACCTCCCAGAACCTCTCACCCTGTGCGGCGCTGCGTTGCGTGCTCTACTCCTCGCCTCTGGTGTCGGCTCGGATCATAGCGCACGGCGTATCGGTTAGGATTTGGGGATGGAGAGCGAGAGAGACTTCATCATCAGGCCAGGGCGCCGCGAGGACGTTGAGGAGGCGACCCGGCTCTGGATGCGGAGCGCCCAGGAGCACACGGAGCACGACCAGATCTACGCGACAGCCCCGGGGGCCGAGCGGGTGATGCGACGCTTTCTGGCCGACCTGACCGCCAGCAGCCACACCTTCCTTTTCGTGGCAGAGTCGGGAGGGCAGACGGTCGGCTTCATCTCGGGCGAGCTGCGCGAGGGCTCGCCGACCTTCCGCCAGAGGACGTGGGCCTCCGTAGACGATGTGTTCGTCGAGCCGGACAGCAGGAACCTCGGCATCGGCCGGGCCCTCATCCAGAGCGTCGAGGCGTGGGCGAAGGAGAGGGGCGCTAACGGCATCTCCCTTCAGGTCGCGGCGGCGAACCGGAGGGGCCGCAAGTTCTACGAGGAGCTGGGCTTCCGCGAGGTCTCGGTCTACGAGGTGCTCGAGTTCTAGAGTGGTTCGCGCACTAGGAGCTCTCTCTGTCGTGCTCTGCGATGACGCGTTGCGCTGCGGCGAAGGCGGAGTTGGCGGCCGGGACCCCGCAGTAGATGGCAGCGTGCAGGAGGACTTCTTTTATCTCGTCCTCGCTCAGGCCGTTCCGGAGCGCAGCCCGCACGTGCAACTCCAGTTCCTCGAGCCTGCCGAGGGCCACCAGCGCGGTCAGGGTGATGCAGCTTCGCGTCCTGCGGTCCAGCCCCGGGCGGCTCCAGACCTCGCCCCACGCGTAGCGCGTGATGAGGTCCTGGAAGTCCGCGGTGAAGCCGGTCGTGCGCTCGAGTGCCGCGTCGACGTGTTTATCTCCCAGCACCTCGCGCCGCACCTTCATCCCACGCTCGTGAGTAGGGTCGTTCGAGCTCATCTTCCCTGCCTTGCAAGATGGTCGAGTATCGCCCGGGTCACGGCCTCGGGCTGCTCTATGTTCGCGAGGTGGGAGGCGCCGGGGATCACCTCGAAGCCCGCGCCGGGGATGGAGTCGCGGATGAGCTCGCCGTGCTCTGGCGGGGTCGCGGGGTCTTCGGCGGCGGAGATGACGAGGGTCGGGGCCCGGATCTGCCCGAGCCTGTCTCTGAGGTCCATGTCCCGGATCGCCGCGCAGCACCCGGCGTAGCCTTCGGGGTCCGTCCCGCGCAGCATCGCTGCCGCATTCTCGACGGTCTCGGGGTGCGCAAAGAAGAACTCCGGAGTGAACCAGCGCACGACGACGCTGTCCACCAGTGCGTCCATACCCTCTTTCCTTGCGACCCTGATGCGCTCGTCCCAGAGCTCTCGTGGGCCGAGTAGGGCCGACGTGCAGCAGAGGACGAGGCCCTCGACGCGCTCCGGGGCCTCGCTCGCCAGCCACATGCCGACCATCCCCCCGATGGAGAGCCCGCACCACGAGAAGCGCTCTATCCCGAGCCCGTCGAGCAGTGCCAGGGCATCACGCCCGAGGTCCTCGATGGTGTACAGGCCAGGGGGAACGGGAGAGCCGCCGTGCCCGCGGTGGTCGTAGCGCAGCAGCCTGAACCGCTCGCGCAGCGCGGGCGCCCCTTCGTCCCACATACGCAGCGTTGTGCCCAGGGAGTTCGCCATCACGAGCACGGGCGCCTCCTCGGGACCTTCGAACAGGTGATGGAGCTCGACGGTGGTTCCCTCTGTCATACGCGAACCTCCTTGCGGTACAGGGTGAGAGCCCGGTCGACTAACGCCCCGGTGGACCCGAGGTAGCCAGCCGGGTCCAGCGCAGCGTCTATGTCCTCTGGTGAGAGCACCTCGCGCAGGGTTGGCTCCGCCAGAAGCTCCTCGCGGAACGGCTTCCCGTTATCGGTGACCCGCCGGGCTACCGCCTGCACGATGTCGTGCGCCTTCAGCCGCCCGAGGCGCCCCGCCGCGAGCGCGGTGACGTTCTCGGCGAGGAGCAGTCCACCGGTCATGTCCAGGTTCTCCCGCATCTTCTCGGAATGGACTTGCAGCCCCTCCGCTACCTCGCGGACAGCAGCAACCGCCCCTCCGGTCAGGGCCAGCGCGTCAGAGAGGGCCTCCCACTCGGAGTGCCACGCTCCGGCGGCCCGCTCGTGCTCCCCTACCATCGCCGCTCCCAGCGTCTGGGAGAGGTCCTGCACCCGGTGGGCGCTCGCGGCTGCGGTCACGGAGAGGATGGGATTCCGCTTGTGAGGCAGCGTCGAAGAACCTCCGCGCCCCTCCCCGGCCGGCTCCGCGACCTCCCCGACCTCCGTCTGGGACAGCAGGATCACGTCGCGCGAGATCTTGGCGAGGACGCCCGCCAGCAGCGAGAGCGCGTCCCCGAGCTCCGAGATCCGGGTCCGGTCGGTGTGCCACGGCAGCGCGGGCTCGGCGAGGTCCAGCTCCCGCGCGAACTGCTCCAGGACGGAAGGGCCGGAGCGGCCGAGCGAGGCCAGGGTTCCCACCGCCCCGCCCAGTTGGACGGCCAAACGCGCCGAGCGCACGTCGAGTAGCTTTCTCCTTGCCTCCAGAACGGAGACGAGCCAGCCCGCCGCCTTGAGGCCGAAGGTGGTCGGCAGCGCCTGCTGGAGGAGCGTCCGTCCGGCCATGAGGGTGTCCCGATGGGCTTCGGCGAGCCGGGCGCAGGCCGCTGCGATGCCGTCCGCGTCGGTGAGGATCAGGGTCAGGGCGCGCTTCGCGACGAGCATCGCCGCGGTGTCGGTGATGTCCTGGCTCGTAGCCCCCTTGTGGACGTAGCGGGCGGCATCTTCGGATACCTTCGAGACGGCGGCGGTGAGCGCGCGCACGAGCGGCGGGACGGGGTTGCCCGCGGCGCGTCCTCCCTCCCCGATCTCCTCCGGGTCGAAGAGGGACGCGTCGCAGCGGGAGGCGATTACTTCCGCGGCTTCGCCGGGGATCAGGGCGGCCCGAGCCTCGGCTGCGGCCAGAGCTCTCTCCGCGTCGAGCATGGCCTGTACCCAGGCCCGGCCCCCGACCGCCTCCCGGAACCTGTCCGGGACGAAGATCGGCCGGAACAGCTCTCCGGCCATCTTTAGAGCTCGAAGAACGCGGTCTGGTTCTCCCCTTGCAGGCGGATGTCGAAGCGCAGCGCGTCGCCCTCGTCGCGGGCGATCAGGGTCTCCCGGAACGCCGCGTCCTCCATGAACGAGAGGACCGGATCGCTTGCGTTCGCCTCCCCCTCGTCGGGGAAGTAGATCCGGGTGACGACGCGCTTCAAGAGGCCGCGGGCGAAGACCGAGACCATGACGTGCGGGGCCTGCATCTCACCGTCGGGGCCGGCGACGGGGCCGGGCTTGACCGTCACGAACGAGAAGCTGCCGCCGTCAACGGTATCGGAGCGCCCGAAGCCGGAGAAGTTCTCGTGGTCGTAGCGGCCCGCCCGGTCAGCATGCCAGATCTCGACCATCGCGTCGGGCACCGGGTCGCCCGCACTGTCGTAGACCGTGCCCACGATCCTTATGGCCTCCGGGTGATCCGGCGGCACCAGCTCCGAGCGGTCCTTATCCAGGAGCGCGTCGTGGAAGAACGGACCTATGGTCTGGGAGGGTGTCCGTCCGGAGCCCATCAGTGGTCCTCCATCGGGGTCGCTCTCCTGCCTTCGAGCACGATGTCGAAGCGGTAGGCCAGGGCCCACTCGGGCACCGTCGTCTCCAGGTCGAAAGAGGAGATCAGGCGCTGCCGCGCCTTCTCGTCGCGCACGGAGTTGAAGATCGGGTCCTGCCAGAAGAGCGGGTCGCCGGGGAAGTACATCTGGGTTATGAGGCGGCTCCTGAAGGCCTCCCCGAAGAGCGAGAAGTGGATGTGGGCCGGGCGCCAGGCGTTGTGGTGGTTCTTCCAGGGGTACGCTCCCGGTTTGACGGTCACGAACCGGTAGCGGCCCTCGTCGTCGGTGAGGCAGCGGCCGGCGCCGCTGAAGTTGGAGTCGAGCGGGGCGGGGTGGCGGTCGAGGTGGTGGGTGTATCGCCCGGCAGCGTTGGCCTGCCAGACCTCGATGAGGCTGCCTCTCACCGGACGCCCGTCGCCGTCCGTGACGCGACCGTGCACGATGATCCTCTCCCCCAGCGGCTCACCTTCGTGCTGGCGGGTGAGGTCGTTGTCCAGCTCGCCCACTGGGGCGCGCCCGTACGCCGGGCCCGTGGTGTCCGAGAGCGT
Source organism: Rubrobacteraceae bacterium (assembly GCA_029240775.1). Classification (GTDB taxonomy): domain Bacteria; phylum Actinomycetota; class Rubrobacteria; order Rubrobacterales; family Rubrobacteraceae; genus JALYGY01. The sequence continues at coordinate 14,688 of JARDZQ010000007.1, forward strand.
GCTGGGGAGGATGATCAGGGGCTCTTTCGGGGCGCGCAGGCGTGTAGCGACGTAGTCGGGGGCCAGGTAAGGCGGGTCCCCTCGGCGGGAACCGACGACCCCGCCCGGGGATTGCTCTCTCATCTCCTTCATCTCTCAGGCCGCCTTCTCGACGACCATGGCGATCCCCTGCCCTACCCCGATGCACATCGTCGCCAGCCCTAACCGGACCTCGTCCCTGCGCCCCATCTCGTGCACTAGCGTCGTCAGTATCCTCGCCCCGGACGCCCCTAGTGGGTGCCCGAGGGCTATCGCTCCGCCGTTGGGGTTCAATCTCTCGTCTTCGGGGTCCATCCCCCACTCGTAGAGGACGGCTAGAGTCTGTGCGGCGAAGGCTTCGTTCAGCTCGACGAGCCCCACGTGGTCGAGTGAGATCCCCGCCCTATCCAGAGCTTTCTTCGTCGCCGGCACCGGCCCTATACCCATGACGCGAGGCGGGACGCCGGCCACCCCTACGCTCCTTATCTTCGCCAGAGGCTTCAGGCCGTGCGCCTCGGCATACTCCCTGGAGACCACCAGCACCGCCGCGGCCCCGTCGTTCAGGGAGCTCGAGTTGCCGGCCGTGACGCTACCGTCCTCCTTGAAGGCGGGCTTTAGCTTCGCGAGCCTCTCCAGGGAGGTGTCGCGCCTCGGACCCTCGTCGGCCTCGACGACGGTCTCGCTCTTCCTGGTCTTCACCGTGACGGGTATGATCTCCTCGCGGAACCTCTTCTCGTCGATAGCGGCCACGGCCTTCTGGTGGCTACGCAGAGCGAAGCGGTCCTGCCGCTCGCGGGAGATGTCGTAGGTGTGGGCCAGCTCCTCCGGCTTCTGCTCCTCGGCTGTTACCTTGAAGCGCTCCTCGGCGAGATTCTCGGCTGTCACGCCCAGAGAGTCGGTGTGGCCCAACGCCTCCATCCTGGGGTTGACGAAGCGCCAGCCCAAGGTGGTGTCGTACATTGTCGTATGTCCAGTCGGGAAGGCGCGCTCGGGCTTGGGCACGGCGTAGGGGGCGCGGCTCATGGACTCGACTCCCCCGCCGACGTAGGCGTCGGCCTCGCCCAGCATTACGGCGCGGGCGGCCTGGGAGACGGCCTCGAGCCCCGATCCGCATAGCCTGTTCACGGTGGCGCCGGCGACGGTCTCGGGGAAGCCGGCCAGGAGGAGCGACATGCGCGCCACGTCGCGGTTGTCCTCGCCGGCCTGGTTGGCGCAGCCGAAGTAGACGTCCTCTACCTCGGACGGAGGGACGCCGGTTCGCTCCATAAGGGCCTCGAGGGCGACGGCACCTAGGTTGTCGGGTCTCACCGTAGACAGAGCCCCGCCGTGGCGGCCGATAGGGGTGCGCACCGCGCCGATGATCCAGGCCTCGTTGGTCCCTCCGTACCTCATCTCGTCCCCTTCCTCGCCGCCTCGATCCTGGCCTTGAGGTCGCGCATCTCCTTGAGTGCGGGCGGGTCCGTAGTTCCGGAGTCTGCGGCCTCCCACAGGTCTACTGCCCCGCTCACGTGACCCTCGCCTCCATCCTTACCGCTTCCTCCTCCTTCGCGCGGGCTTTCGTACCCGATCGGACGCCCCGGTTCATGTCTCCCCGTTTGCTATTCTGGCCGCTGTCACGGCATATGTCCAATACCTAACAAGGCGCGGAGCGAACTAAGAGATCGCGCCGTCCATAGCCTTCACGTTGGGCTCTCTCCCGATCCAGAGGCGCTGTGCCAGCACCCCCTGGTAGAGCAGCATCCGCTCGCCGGCGACGACCCCAGCCCCTCTCCGACGGGATTCCCGGATCAGGGCGGTCTGTGTGCCGGGACGGTAGACCGCGTCGCAGACGGCCCGCTTTCCTTCCAGATACTCCGCCGGTACCGGCAGAGGGTCGCCATCCTTCATGCCGAGCGACGTGGCGTTCACGATGACCTCAGCCCCCCGAGCCGCCTCGTCCAGCGCTCCGAGTGGGTACGCTTCGACCTTCTCAAGCCCCGCACCGCGCAGCTTGTGTGCCAGCTCTCTCGCGGGCTCGGCGCTCCGGTTGACGACGCGCAGCTCTCCCGCGCCCTCGGCACCGAGAGAGAGGGCGATAGCTGCCGCCGCACCCCCGGCGCCCAGGAGCAGGACGCGCCGGCCGGAGAGCTCGATGCCGCCCTCCCGACAGGCCATGACCATCCCGCCTCCGTCGGTGTTGTAGCCGTGGAGCGACGAGCCTTCGATCACGACGGTGTTGACCGCACCGGAGATACGGGCTCCTTCGTCCACGTCGTCCAGTAGCGAGAGCATCGCCCGCTTGTGGGGCATGGTGACGTTGAAGCCCCGGAAGTCGAGGACCTTGAGCCCGGTCACGGCCGCGGGAAGGTTCTCAGGCCTCACGTCGAGGGCGACGTAAGCGTAGTCCAGGCCGTCGGCGGCGAAGGCGGCGTTGTGCATCGCCGGGCTCAGGCTGTGCTCGACGGGGTGCCCGATCAGGGCGAGCAAACGAGTCTTACCGCTGATCATCCGTCTCACCTGTCCAGGGTGGCCCTTCGTCCTGCTCTCGTGAACTAGCCGGAGTCTATCTGATCTAGAACGCCCGCATTTGCGTGGTGAGCCCGTAGCAGCCAGAATAACCGGGGGAGGAAAGGAAGAGCCGGGGAACGCACCTCGGGGGACGGGCTGATCC
>JARDZQ010000205.1 GCA_029240775.1 Rubrobacteraceae bacterium
CCCTCAGGGCGGCGTGCATGTTCTCGTTGACGATGTCCAGGATCGCCTCGGCCGCCTCCTCCACGCTCATCCCCAGAGGCTCGGCGATCATCGCCACCGCTTTCCTCGCCGCCTCCTCGTCCATCTCCAGCCTTCCACCCAGAGCGACGCCTGGTGGGATGCGGTGCAGTACCACGTTCGCGTCGGTTACGGTCGGCTCCTCGCCGCCACGCCCGTAGGAGGCCGGGCCAGGGTCTGCGCCCGCGCTCGCCGGTCCTACCTGGAGGGCGCCGCTCGTGGAGAGGAAGGCGATAGAGCCGCCCCCCGCTCCCACGCTGTGTACGTCAACCGCGGGAGACTTGAACTGGAAGTAGCCGAGCTGAATCTCGCGACGCACCAGCGTCTCCCCGCCCAGGCAAAGCGAGACGTCCGTGCTGGTTCCGCCCATATCGAAGGTGAGGATGTCGGGGACCCCGATCACGCGCGCCAGATAAGCCGAGCCCGTGACACCCCCGGACGGTCCGGAGAGTGCTATCTGGATGGGCCGCGCGGCGACGGCCTCCGTACTCATCGCGCCGCCGTCCGAGCGAACGATGCTGAGAGCCCCACCGAACCGCTTCTCCTTGATGGAAGACTCGAAGTTTTTCATGTAGAGCACCGTGCGCGGCTGCACCGCCGTATTCACTACCGTGGTGAGCGTCCGCTCGTACTCGCCGTACTCCTGCCCGATATCAGCCGAGATCGAGACCGAGAGGTCGGGGTATGCCTCGCGCACGATGTCGCGCGCCCGCCGCTCGTGTATCGGGTTGACGTAGGAGTTGAGGAACCCGATCGCGAGCGACTCCACCCCCCGATCCACGAGCCTCTTTACCGCTTCGCGCACCTCGTCTTCATCGAGCCGCCTTATGACTTCACCGTCCGAGCCTATTCGTTCGGAGATGCCTGTGGTGTCGGTCGGATCGGCGGGCGGGTCGGGCTTGACGAGGGCCATCCAGCCGTAGAGTGGGCCCGGCGTCCACGCGCGGGCGAGGTGAAGGATCTGCTCGTGCCCCTGCGTGGTCAGCAGACCGACCCGGGAGCCGGTGTTCGTGAGGATCATGTTCGTTACCACGGTGGTGCCGTGGAAGAGCAGGTGCAGGTCGGTGAAGGAGATTCCAACCTTCTCGCACACCGCCTCTATCCCCTCGACGACCCCCTTCGACGGATCTTCCGGCGTAGATAAGACCTTCCCTTCGGTCAGCTCGCCCGTCTCCTCGTCGAAGACGAGCACGTCCGTGAACGTCCCCCCTACGTCTACCGCCACGTTGTGGGCCATGTTCCTCCCTTCGGTCGAAAGTTGTCAGCACTCAGCGGTCAGGTTTTCGTCTACTATCGAACCGTTCACTCGTCGGCCCTCTGCCAACACGGAACCTGCCTCGGTCGCGCTCCGGGCAACGACGCGACCTGTTCTTGACTGATGGCCCATAGCTGATTACTGACGGCTCAAACAAAGTTTCCTGCCTTGTAGACCTGCCCCGGAAGCTCCTTGCCGAGTTGCTGCGCCATCCACTCGGCCACCTCGATGAGCGCGTCGAGGTCGATGCTGGTCTCGTGGCCCATCCCGTGCAGCAGGTAGACGAGGTCCTCGGTCGCTATGTTGCCGGTCGCCCGCGGGGCGAACGGGCATCCTCCGGTCCCGCCGACCGCGGCGTCGAGCACGGTGGCCCCGGACTCGACGGCGACCATGGCGTTGGCTATCCCCGTGTTGCGGGTGTCGTGGAAGTGGCAGCCGACGGTTGACCCGAAGTCGAGCACGCCCCCTACTAGCTCGCGTACCTGGGCCGGCACCCCGACGCCAATGGTGTCGGCTAAAATGACCTCGTCCGGGTTCGCTGCCGCGACCTTCTCGGCGATGCGGAGCACGTGCCCCGGCTCTACGGGGCCATCGAAGGGATCCCCGAAGGCGGCGCTCAAGGTTATGGAGACCCGTACCCCGTCGAGCCGCGACCGCTCGACGAGGCGGCTGGCGAGCTGCGTAGCATCCTCGACGGTGGTGTTCTGGTTGCGCTGCGCGAAGGTCTCGGATACGGGGAAGGCGTAGCGAACCTCGTCCACGCCGGCCTCGACGGCCCGCTCGTAGCCTCTCTCGTTCAGGACGAGACCCGAATACAATGTCCCGGGGCGACGGTCTATGGCGGCCATGACCTCTTCAGCGCCGGCCATCTGGGGCACCCGTTTGGGGTTGACAAAGCTCGCCGCCTCGACACGAGGGAGGCCCGCCGCCGCGAGTCTGTCACAGAGCTCTGCGCGGGTCTCGGGAACGAGGGTCTTGTCCTCGTTCTGGAGGCCGTCGCGGGGACCCACGTCCACTACTTCGACGCGCATCAGACGATCCCCCGCTCGCGCAGGCCGTCCAGTTCCTCCTTGCTCATCCCCAGCGAATCTCTAAACACTTCGTGGTTGTGCTGGCCGAGGTTCGGTCCGGTCCAACGAACCCTGCCGGGCGTCTCGGAGAGGCGCGGAACGACGTTCTGCATGGGGAACGGTCCTATGTCGGGGTCCTCGACCTCGACGATGTTCTCGCGAGCGGCGTAGTGTTCGTCCGAGAGCATGTCCTCCGCGGTGAACAGCTTCCCGGCCGGAACGCTCGCCTCCCTCATGACCTCGAGCACCTCTTCGGCGATTCGTTCTCTGGTCCAGGTGGAGATCAACTCGTCCAGCTCTTCCTGGTTCTCACCGCGGGCGTTGTGGGTGGCGTACCGCTCGCTCTCGGCCCACTCGGGGTGCCCCAGGGCCTTCGCGAACCGCCCGAAGACGGTATCGGCGTTGGCGCCGATCACGACGTAGTCCCCGTCGCTCGTGGGGTAGGTGTTCGACGGCGCCACGAAAGGCAAGATGGCACCGGTGCGGCCCCTGACGTGTCCCGTGAGCGCGTACTCGGGGATGGTGCTCTCCATGAGCGCGAGGACGGCCTCGTAGATCGCCACGTCCACTACCTGGCCTCTGCCGCCGCGAGCGTCGCGGTTGTAGAGGGCCGCCACCGCGCCCAGAGCCCCGAACGTCGCCGCGAGCGAGTCGCCTAACGAGATCCCGACCCGCGGTGGCGGACGGTCCGGGAACCCGGTTACGTGCCTGATGCCGCCCATGGCCTCGCCGATGGACCCGAACCCGGCCTGGTCCTTGTAGGGTCCGGTCTGCCCGTACCCCGAGACCCGCACCATGACGAGACCGGGGTTGCTCCGGCTCAGATTCTCGTAGCCGAGCCCCCAACGCTCCATAGTGCCAGGCCGGAAGTTCTCGACGAGCACGTCCGCCGTCTGGATGAGCTTTCTGGCGAGCTCCTGTCCCTCGCCTTCGCGCAGGTTCAGGGTCACGGATCTCTTGTTGCGGGCGATGATGGGCCACCAGAGGGTGTGCCCTTCTTTGCGGTGGCGGCCCCACTCGCGCATCGGGTCGCCCTTGCCCGGCGGCTCGACCTTGATGACCTCGGCCCCGAAGTCCCCGAGGAGCTGTCCGCAGAAGGGTCCGGCCAGCAGGCTCCCCATCTCGACGACCCGAACACCTTCCAGGGGAGACCCGTTCCCCCTCTCGCTCATCTCATCTCCTCCTTCAGGGCCCTTATTACGAAGTCCCGGCCCTCGTAGACGTGCTCGCGCATGATGATCTCGGCCCGCTCGCCGTCGCCCGCCTCGAGGGCTTTGAGGATCTGGCGGTGGTAGTGGTTGGAGATGGCGCGCTCCCGCTCCCCGTACCAGAAGAAGGCCTTGAACATGAGCGGCACCTCGACGGTGCGCCGGATGAGCTTCTCCAACCGCCCGTTGCGGCTGGCCGCGACGATAGTCCCATGGAAATCCTGGTTGGCCGCCACGAGCCACCGGCTCTCCTCCCCATGATCGGCGAAGCGCCCGGGCGAGATGGTCTCCATAGCCTCGACCACATCGCGCAGCCGCGAGAGCTCCTCCTCTTTGATCCTCCCCGCGGCTCGCCTGGCGGCGTGGCCCTCCAGCACAGCCCGCAGATCGTAGATGTCCCAGACGTCCTCGACGGAGAAGGAGCAGACCACAGCACCCTTGTTGGGCGTGATCTCGACGAGCCCCTCCGCCTCGAGCATGGTCAGAGCCTGCCGGATCGGGGTCCGGCTTACCCCGAGCCGCTCCGCGAGCTGGCCCTCGACCAACCGCTCGTCAGGGCCGTACTCACCCTCCAGGATCAAACGCCGCAACCGCTCGAAGACCCGGTTGGGCCCGTCTCTTCTTTCCAGGTTGTCCAACGCGGCAGCTACCGAAACTCCCTTCCCAACGGCCCTCAAGACCGATTGTATACAATCTTACAGGAATGGGTCTTTCGCGGCAAACCCCGCCGGGTTGCGGCCTCAGATCTCTTCGATCTCCGCGAGCACGGCCCCGCCGGGGACGAGATCCCCCTCTCCGTAGGGCAATGAGGCGACCCTACCGGCGTGGGGTGCGGCGACGGGCTGCTCCATCTTCATCGCTTCGAGGACGAGCAACAGTTGCCCCTCCTCGACCTCGTCGCCCTCCCCGACGGCCACCTTCACGACCGTCCCAGGCATCGGTGCCGTCAGGCTGGCGCCGGCTGTCTCCCCGCCCGAACCCGACCTGTCCACGTCAGGCGGCGGTGGTTTCGTGAGCCTGTGGGTAACGCCGCTCAGAGTGACCAGCGTGTGCAGGTCCTCGAAGGCGAGGCCGGCTGAAAGAGTCTTGCCGTCCACGATGGCATGTATGCGTCCGTCGTGGACGGAGAGGACCTCGACCACCGTTACCTGGCCGCCGTCGAGCCGCAGGTTCAGCTTGCCGCGGGAGCGCTC